>CAJKEF010000095.1 GCA_905198825.1 uncultured Collinsella sp.
AAGCGGGTGAGCCTACTCCTGCGGCATGGCAGGCATGGCCACTGTAGCGCCCGGGTCCTCGCCGGCGCCGTCAACGAGCGGTAGGTTGCCCTCGTGCGCGGGAGCAACCGGAACCGTCGCCGCGCCACCGTAGACGGCAGCGGGGGCCTCGTGGCTTTCGGCGGTCGCGCCCTCGGTATCGATTACCTCCTGTGGCTCGTCGTCAAAGCTCGGGACGCCCTGGGGCTCCGCGGGCTTGGGCTCGGAGGCAGCCTCGGCAGGTGCCTCGTCGACGGGCTCGACGGCAGCCTCGGCAGGCGCCTCGCCCTCGGTCACGTCCCCGGCCTCGCCCTCGGCGTTCGCGGCGGCAACGGCCTCGTGCGGGTCCTTGCCCTCGGCCTCGGCACGCATGCCCAGTACCAGGTTGCGCAAACCCGCGACCGTACCGTCCACATCGGGAGCGGGCTGGTCGGCATGCAGATAGGCCCAATCCATCATAAAGGTCGCCGAAGACAGCGCGCCGATGGCCAGCGCGTCGTCGGGACACGAAAGCTCGACCTCAAAGACACGCTCATCGTGCTCGCTTACGCGGGTGCGGCCGCACGAAATGCTGCCAGCGAGACCGGTCTCGTTCATGAGCTCGACCGTCACGTGCTCCAGCAGATGGCAAAGCTCGGTCTGGCCCATGCAGTCCTGGAACTCGCGACCGGAATCGCCCAGGCACAGGTGCTTGGCAATCGCCGGCACCAGGTAATACACGCGCGCCGTGGCCTCGATATCCTCCGAGGTCATGAGCGGCATGCCGGGGTTCACCAGCACATGCGCGCAGATCTTGTCCTCGCTGACGGTGACCTTAAGGATGTTGAACAGGCCTGCCATAACTCTCCCCTACTCTTCCTTGCCCTACTCGTCGCCATCGTGCGGACCCGCAGAGCCCGCACCCGACGCCGCCGGCTTCTCTGCCGAGGACTCGGAATCCTTCTTATCGGTTTCGGCCGGAGCGATCACGCGAATGAGCGAGATGCGCTGGCCACGCATCGACTGCACTTTAAACTTGTACCCCGCGACCTCAAACACCTCTCCGATGTCGGGCACCGAGTCGCAAAGCTCCAAAATCCAGCCGGCGATGGTCTCATAATCATCGCTTTCCTCGAGCGGCCAACCAAGCTCAATCGCGTCATCGCACGAAAAACGCCCATCAACGAGCCACTCGCGGCGCGAAAGGCGCGTGAGATACTTGTTGTCGGGGTCGAACTCGTCCTCGATCTCGCCGACGATCTCCTCGACGATGTCCTCGATGGTGATAATGCCGGCCGTGCCGCCGTACTCGTCCACGACCACCACGATCTGGTCGTGAGAGGTCTGCATCTCGGACAGCAGCGGCAGGATGTCCTTGGTGTCGGGCACAAAGGTGGCGTCGCGCAAAAAGCCGGCGATGGGCTGGTCGCCCTTGCCGTCGAGCGCGGGCTGGATCAGGTCCTTGATGTGCGCGATGCCGGCGACGTTGTCGGGATCCTCGTGATAGACGGGGATGCGGCTAAAGCCGGTCTGGCGCATGGTGGACAGCACGTCGGCGACCGTCTCGTCGTCCTCGCACATAGTGGTGTCCACGCGCGGCACCATGACCTCGCGGGCAACGGTGTCGCCCAGGTCGAAGATCTCGTGGATCATGCGCTTTTCCTCGTCGAGCAGGTCGTCCTGCTCCGAGACCATGTACTTGATCTCTTCCTCCGAGACGTTTTGGCGGTCGTCGGCGCTCTTGATGCGCAGAATGCGGGCCAGGCCATCGGAGCAAGCGCCGGTCAGCCACACGAGCGGACGGGCGATCTTCTGGAAAAACGACAACGGTCCCACGACCTGCTTGGATACGCCCTCGGCATTGGCCAGACCAATGCGCTTGGGCACAAGCTCGCCAATCACGATGGACACGAAGGCGACCGCGACGGTGATGATGACCGGCGCCAGGCCGCGTGCGATGGCGGAGAGCGGCGCGATGCCAAAGCTCATGAGCCACGTGGCAAGCGGGTCGGACAGGCTCGTCGAGGCGACGGCGGACGAGGCGAAGCCCACGAGCGTGATGGCAACCTGGATGGTGGCGAGCAGCTGGTCGGAGTCGGCAGCCAGCTTAATGGCACGCTCGGCGCGCTTGTCGCCTTCCTCGGCCTCGTGCTCCAGCACGGCGCGCTTGGCCGTGGTGAGCGCCATCTCGGACATAGAGAAGTAGCCGTTGATGAGGGTCAAAACGAGGGTGGTGATAAGGGAGATGGTTATGTCCATCGGGAGTTTCTCGAACCTCCAAGATTCGGGACGTTAGGGTAAAACGTTGATGGCGGATAGGGCAATTGCGCTGGCGACCGAGCGGGGCACGGGCGCTGGCGTGGTCGCTAGATTACGAAGAGGATCACCGCCATGAACTGGAAGATGCTGCCGGCGAGCACCCACAGGTGAAACACGCTGTGCAGATAGCGCACGTTTTTGGCGATATAGAACGGCACGCCCGCGGTGTAGCACACGCCGCCGACGGCGAGCAGGGCAAGTGCCACGGGGTTGAGCAGCGCCACAAGTTCGGGCAGCTTAAAAACAACGAGCCAGCCCATCAGCAGGTAAACCAGGCCGCTTACCCAGTGCGGTTGACGCTCGCGCATAAAGCACTCGAGGGCGATGCCGATAATGGCGATGGCCCATACGGCAAAGAACAGCATAGGGCCGCCGTCGTTTGCGAGCGTGATGAGGCAAAACGGCGTATAGCTGCCCGCAATGAGCAGGTAGATGCAGCTGTGGTCGATGATGCGAAACACGCGCTTGGCGCGCGCGGGCTGAATCGCGTGGTAAAGCGTGGAGGCTAGGTATTCGAGGATAATGCTGACGCCATAGACAATCGCCGCGGCCATGTGGGCCGGGCCTCCGCCGCGCAGGGCGGCGAATACGATCAGGAGCACCAGGCCCGCGATACCCAGCAGGCAACCGACACCATGGGTGACGGAGTTCATGATCTCCTCACCCACCGTGTAATGTGGAACGGCCGCGGTCTTGGGTCGCGGCTTAGAACTGTCGCTCGAATCGGACATGCCGGTTACATCCTCCAACGTAAAGAGTTCTCAACACTATATCAAAGCGTCTGGGTACGTGCGAAATTTGCACCATACGTGACCCTTTGTTTACCCATTCTTTGCCTGTTGACGCATCAACGGCGAACGTCCATAATGCGCTTGCATTAAATGTTGATGTATTAACATCTTATAGGAAAGCTTCTTATGTCTCAAAACGCACGTTCCCATCGAAAGCTCAAGATAGCCGGCATCGTTGCACTGGTGCTCGTTGTCGCGCTGCTGGGGTTTGCCGGCAACTTCTTGTTCGACTTTGCCCTGAATCCCCAAGCGCCGTACACCATGAAGATGATGCAGGATGGCAAAGACGACAAAAAAGGTGAGCAGCCGGATGCCGAGGAAACCGAGGCGCGGGCGTGGTTTAAAGAGAATCGCGAGAGCAGCAGCCTCACCGCGGACGATGGGACCGAGCTTGCCGCCTGGTATTTTGCTGCGTCGGAGAGCGCACACGACTACGTCGTCTGCCTGCATGGATATACCAACGAGCCCATCGGTATGGCCCGATACGTCAAGCGATTCCACGACCGCGGCATGAACGTACTCGCACCCGCCGCCCGCGCCCACGAGCGCTCCGGCGGCGACTATATCGGCATGGGCTGGCCCGAGCGCCTCGACGTCGTCGCATGGATCGAGCGAATCGTTCAGGCTGACCCCGAGGCGCGCATCCTGGTCTTTGGCGAGTCGATGGGTGCGGCAACCGCCATGAACGTCGCGGGGGAATCTCTGCCCGCAAACGTGAAATGCATTATCGAGGACTGCGGTTATACGAGTGTTTGGGACGAGTTTTCTCTGCAGCTCAAGGACGTGTTCGGCCTGCCCAGCTTTCCCTTGCTCGATGTAGCAAACTTGGTGTGCAACGTGCGCGCGGGCTATGACTTTCATAAGGCGAGCAGCGTAGAGCAACTCAAACACGCGACGGTTCCCATGTTGTTTATCCACGGCGACCAGGACACCTTTGTGCCGTACGACATGCTCGACCAAAACTGCGAGGCGTGCGCCAGCAAGGTCAAGCAAAAGCTCACCATCCATGGCGCCACCCACGCCAAGAGTGCGCAAGTTGACCCCGAGCTCTACTGGAACACGGTCGACGACTTCCTCGACGAGTATTTTTAGGCAAATAGTACGGTTTACTGGTCTATCTGACCCCCTGTTTTCGGAAGTGCGGGGAAAATCGCGGGAAGCCCAACCAGACCACAGTTTTACCAACAATTTATCAGGGGTTTTGTTGCCAAAAAATGTCGTGTGCTCGGCGGTCTCGAAATTTGCCGCATACTTCCGGAAAGCCGCCCGCGAGCGCTGTGCTCACGGGCGGCTTTTGCTAACGTTGCGCTACAAAAGCGCTTGATATGTCCAATGGACAGGTGCTACTTGACCTCGATGAGCTCGTACTTGCTCGTGCCCAGGCCGATCTTCTCGGCATGCGCGATGCACACGCGCCAGTCGGTGTCGGGATGCGTGATGCAGAAGGGATCCTTGGCCTGCTCGCCCTCCAGATGCTCGTGGTTGTGCTCCATCTTGGCCGCGCTATCGGTGAGCTCGGTGTTGGGCAGCGGCTCGGATGCCATGACGGCATCGGCGCAGGCCTGGTCGATGGCGACCGGGTCGAAGCTCGCGAACATGCCGATGTCGTTGACGATAGGCGTATCGTTTTCGGGATGGCAGTCGCAGTTGGGACTGATGTCCATGGCAAGCGAGATGTGGAAGCTCGGGCGATCCTGGACAACGGCCTTGGTGTACTCGGCGATCTTGCAGTTGAGCACGTCGGCCGCGGCGTCATAGCCGGGCTTGATGGCGTCCTGGTTGCACACGCCGATGCAGCGGCCGCAACCCACGCAGCGATCGTGGTCGATGGCGGCCACGTGGACCGTGCGGGTGTTACCGTTGGCAAGCTCGCGCTCGCGGGTGTCGTCAAACGAGATAGCGTTGTGCGCACAGACCTTTTCGCAGGCACGGCAGCCATTCCGTATACGGGCGGAAAACCGATGCAAATGGTAGCCTTATCGCTCATGAAAACGCGGGCGCACGCTGCGACGGCGTGCGCCCGCGTCTGCGGATGGTTGCTCGCCCCGATGGATGACGATGGGCGATGCGGGGTGTCCTCGCTGCGGCCTAGGCCAGGCTGCGCGCGAACGCGATGGCTTCGTCGACGCCTTCCGCCGTCGTGGCCCAGCTGGTGACGAAGCGTGCGACCGGGCGACCGTCCACGAGGGTGATCTCTGCTCCGCAGGCGGCCTCGAGCCGGTCTGCCTGCTCGGGCGTGCACCAGAAGAACTGCTGGTTGCCCATCGTGCGGATGTAGGGCTCGTAGCCTGCTGCCTCGAGGCCGCGGGCGAGGGCGACGGCGCACGCGTCGGCATGCGCGGCGTGGCGCAGATAGGGGATGGCGCCGCTTTCATCGGGCGTGAAGGCGGCTTCGTATTGGACGCCCATCAGGCGGCCCTTGGCGGTCATCTGGCCGGCGCGCTTGGTG
>CAJKEF010000096.1 GCA_905198825.1 uncultured Collinsella sp.
CGTCATATGAGCGGACGAGTCCTAGCGATCGCGATGCGGTGCCCGGCGCGGTCGCAGGCGATCTTGACGAGGCCCTGGTCGACCGCACGATAGAGCGTGCTTTCTCGCTGACACCCCGGGCAATGCGCGGCGCGCCGGACAAGAAAACGAAGCTGGAGCGCCTGAATTTCCTCGACTCCCAGGGCAATGTTACTAAGGCCGGGCTCCTGGCCGCGGGTGCCTATCCTCAGCAGTTCTATCCTAAGCTCTTTATCGATGTGGCGGTCTATGCCGGAACGCAGAAGGGCGCGGCGGGATCGTTGAGGTTCATGGACCGTACGATCTGCGAGGGAACGATGGGCGAAATGATCTCGGATGCCGTCGCGGCAGTCGCCAAGAATTTGCGGCGAACCTCGATGATCCAAGGCGTCTCGCGTGTCGACTCGCTGGAGATTCCCGAGGAGGTCCTGCGCGAAGCGATCGCCAACGCCGTAATCCACCGAGAATACGGAGATCGGTTCTGTGGGCAGTCGATCGCTGTTGACGTCTTTGATGACCGTATCGAAGTGACGAACCCCGGCGGCCTATACGGAGGAAAGACTCGCGAGAACCTGTTTGACGGCAGCTCCCGATGCCGTAACGCGACGCTTGTGAAGCTCATGTCGATTGTCCCGCTGCCGGATGGCGCAGGTTCGCCGGTTGAGGGCAATGGCTCGGGCATCCCGATGATGATCGATGCCATGCGCGCGCATGGTCTGGCCGAGCCCCTGTTCTGCCCGGGATTCGATCGGTTCAAGGTCGTACTTTACCGTTCAAAGATCGAGCCGGTCGATCATGGCGGGGGCTTAATTGTGACGGCACTCAAACACTACGGCGAGCTGGGGACGCGTGAGCTGGCAGAACGCACGGGGCTTACAATTTCCCAGGTTAGGTCGCGCGTCAACGCGCTCATTGCTCAAGGCGAGCTTGAGCCCACGGCGCCGGCGACGAGCCGCAACCGCAAGTATCGACTGTCGGAGCGCGTGGGATAGATGCGTTAGTGGACGAGGCGACCCAATAATCGACCCTCGATTGGCGTCCATTAAGGTAAAGCGGTTGTTGCTCAGTCGACGGTGATGCTGAAGACTCGGCTTACGCCGGCATGGCCCCGAACCCGTCCATCAAGAACAGCCTAAGAACCAGCTTGATGACATATCCCGGTTTGACTTCTGCCGCGTCAAAGACGTGGCGCTCGGCGAGCTCGCTGCAGTATGCATAGATGTCGCGGATAAGGTCCGCGCCCGAAAGCGTAAACATGTAGCCTGCGTCCGAAAGCGCATTGGGCGCGGCGGGCAATTTGGTCATGCGACAAAAGGTCAACAGGTCGGGCGCCATAGCGTCCTGGTAGCCAAGATGGCTGCCGTCTTCTTGTGCGGCGAGTTCCAGCTGGCGTACTCGATTCAGCGCCGCTGCCAGCACAAAGCTCGGTGTGGGAGCATTGACGTCCTCCGTGCTCGCCACAAGCCTGCCCGCCGCCTGCGTGACAAGCCAGGCGACCTCGCGCTGGCAGCGCACGGCCTTGCGCGTAACCGGCTTGATGGACGAAGAAGAAACGCTCCCCTTAGGCGGATTCGAGGCAGCCATAAGACCCTCCCATGAACGACCCGGCCCAACAAGCCCGGATGAAACACGTGCTACATCAGTATACAGGGAAGTGGGGTAGCGGGGTACAAGCGCGCCAGCGGCAAACCGAGAGCATCAACGATGTGCCGATCGCGGAATGAGACCTCGTAATAATTGACTCTCGGCCATATTATTGAGGGGCATGACTCGCGTTCGTATGGTTGTAGGTGCTGGCGATGAACGACATTGACCTTGCTGTTCCGTTGATGGATGGACCAAGCTATGACCGCGCCTGCAGTCTCGTGCCTTCCGAATACGTTGAGGCATGGGAGTGGTTTCTGGGTGAGGAACAGCGCGGCGGCGTTTGGACCAGCCTTCCGCACCACACCAAGGAAGATAGCCCTCAGTATCAGTATCGTTTGAGAATTGGCTCGGACTTCTTTCCCGTAACGCGGGATTCAGGGATCTTCTGGCCGGGCCAGGATCGGGTGAAGCAAGATTCCAATAAGATCTTTGCGCTTTCGGTCCATAACTCTAAAAAGAGCTTCTACACCGATGTGCCTCCGCTCTATTTGGATGACGGTACGTGGGTCATTAAGTATTCGGTCCAAGCGCCAGGCGCCGTTGGTTCTCGAGACCAGAATTACAACCGTAAAATGCTCAACTGCATGGAATGTGGCGTTCCAGTCGGAGTCATATTTGCAACCGAGGTGGGCTACAAGGTGCTCGGCCTTGCGTTTGTTGAACGGTTCGAGCCCGAAAACGGATGGTTTGTTCTGCACGGTCCTGTTCATAAAGGCGGACCGGACCCTCGTTTTGCGCCCGACATGAGTTATCTGAAGCACATGCCCGTCGATATTGAGTTTGCCGGACAGGGTACGACCGACGACGAAAAGGTCCGCTATGCGTTAAGGCGCGAGCGATTGGGGCAGCAATGGTTCCGCAAGCAGCTCGTTGCCGCCTATGATGGCCGTTGCGCGGTGTCGGACTGCGGCGTCAGCGAAGCTCTGGAAGCTGCACATATCGAGAATTACTCGGGACCCAAATCGCAGGTTGCCAGCAACGGCATTCTGCTTCGGCGCGATCTTCATTCCCTATTTGATGCTCACCTGATTTCGTTTGAGCCTGTTTGCGGCGAATATCGGCTGTGCGGATCGTACCTGCTGGATAAGACCGACTACGTTTCCTTTGCGGGTGCGACGCTAAGGCAGCCGAATGAGCGTCAGTGGCGACCCAATACGGTGTTTCTTGAGGCCCATCGCATTGAGTTCGATCGCTCGGAAAAGAAGCGTGAAAAGGCGGGGCTTCTGCCGTATTAGCGTATTTGGCTTTGGCATTCTTTGACGATCGTGTTGTTTGATCGGATCGCGTGGCGATGCAATCTCGCGCACGCCTGCCGGTGCATGCTCTTCCTGTTTTGTATAGCGAGAGGGGAGCGTGTATGAGCTGGCGAAGCGATATTGCGATGGGGAAGTACGGAAAACTGCCGTGTGCCCTTATAGACAACAATATGTTTCCGAGCGTAGAGGTTGATTGCGGGCCGTTTGTCGTCACCTGCCCTTGCTGCGGCTCGCAAATACCGTGTCTTGACATTCGGTTCATCGATGCGCGTGACAGACTCAGCGACGAAGTGAGAAAACAGACAGGCGTTCATATGCCGGTGTATCCGGAGAAATGCCCTGTTTGTGGCTTCGATATCGTGTACGACGCCGGCGACGAGGGATAGGTGATGCGGAGGAGTTGGCTGTGAGTGTCTTTTGCCTCTACAAATAAATCCCCTCACCGAGTTGCTTGTGGAACTCGGCGTGATGGTCGCGTGCCCAGGTAAAGAGCGCCTGGTCAAAGTCGGTACGCGTGGCCGGGACGCCAAAGACGCCGGCAACTTCGACGCGTATAAACTCCAGTGCCGGCAGCTTGTTGATGGCAGTGAGGGCAAACGGGGACGAGGGCTCCTCGAACAGATAGCTGCTGCCTTGCAGCGCGTCGCAACTGGTGCACGTGTTGCCGAGCGACGGGGCTTTGGAGGCTCGCGCGCCTACGGGCTTGTAGCCGCAGCGCTTATGAAGGTAGTCGCGGATCTCGCCCGGCACGCAGCCAAGAGCGGGCACGATGGCGAGTGCGTTGGCGTTGGCCGTGTCGATGGCAATGTGCCCGGCTTCGTTGGGCGCGTGCGCGATGACGATGCTCTCGTCGTTATCGGTTCGATAGGGAATGCCAAAGGCCGCGACCGAGGTCTCTTTGTGACACTTCCAGCACTCGCGCTTGCCCAGTACTAGATATATATACGGCGCCGAGGGGTCGGATCGGTCAACACCGGGCAGCCACTCGGCAAAGGGCTCGGGGTTGACGCCGCTGGGTACATACCAGATCTTCTTGGTCCGGTCCCATTTGGCGCCCAGCGCCTTGGCTTCTTCTTTGTGCGAAAAGGGGACATCGAGCTCGGTGCGCATGGCGGCTCCTTGGTGCTGCGGGTGCAAGTGGCTCAAGGATACCGCAGGGCGCAGACATCGCGGCGTTTTGCCGAGAAGCTGCGGCTCAGATGGGTTCGAGACGCGTTGGTCTCGGCCTCGGTGGCTATTGGGGTGGTTTTGATTGACTGCGGGGTCAGCCGGGATAGGCGCTTGGGTCGCTGACGCGGTTTTGCGCATGGGCGGGGTGGTTGTTTGGGCGGTTGGAGCTACCAGCTGATTTGGCGACATAAAACAAAACAGCCCAGAGGACATAGCCTCTGAGCTGCGAACATTTGGTGGGCGTTAGAAGATTTGAACTTCTGACCTCTTCCGTGTCAGGGAAGCGCTCTCCCCCTGAGCTAAACGCCCGATCAAGGGTGCGCAAGCGCGCAAGGGATAATATAACGGAGCCTGAACTCGGTGGCAAGAACATTTTTAAAAATCGCTTACATTGTGGAATTCGGGGGCTTTGTCGTATCCATTTCAAAAGAGCCTGCTGCCGCGATTTGGCTGTCGCATAATGCAAGGCCATTGCGGTATCGGGCTATGGAAAGACGCCTGCGGAATTGTCCTACCGATAAACGGACAAGCCTCCAGCTGGTGACTTCGCCGTGGTAAGGTAAGCCGAATTGTTTCCAGGCTGTTTCGGGGGAGTGGAATGAGCAAAGAGTGTGTCGAGCAGGTTGAAGGCGCAGGGGCTTCGGTGCCGATGACCGATATATCGAACATTGATGTGCCCGAGGGAACTGACGTGCTCAGTCGCAGCACCCGCAGTGCATGGCGCGACCGCCTCAACGACGCCCAGACGCGCAAGATGATCACGGGTGTTTTAGCTACGCTGGTGGGCGGTTCGTTTTGGGGTTTCTCGGGTACCAGCGCGAGTTTTTTGTTCGATACCTACCATGTCGATACGCTGTGGCTTATGAGCATACGGCAGATTCTCGCCGGCCTGCTCTTTATGGCTGTGGTTGTCACGCACGACCGCGCACGCCTGGTCAAGCTTTGGGCGACGCCCGCCGATCGCAAGCAGCTGCTGCTCTTTACCGCTTTTGGCCTGCTCTTCAACCAGTTTTGTTATCTTTCGGCCGTGCGCCTGACCAATGCCGGAACCGCGACGGTGCTCCAGTGCCTGCAGCTCGTTATCATCATGGGCTACACCTGCGCGATCGATCGCCGCATGCCGCGTATTCGCGAAGTCATCGGCATTGGCCTGGCTCTGGGTGGAACCTTTTTAATCGCCACCGGCGGCGACCCCACCAGCCTGAATATCTCGCCGCTTGGCCTGGCAGCAGGTCTTATGTGTGCGGTTAGCGCCGCGTGTATGGCGGTAATTCCCGCCAAGATCCTGCCCGAATACGGCAGCCCCATCGTCACGGGCTCGGCAATGCTCACGGCGGGCGTGATCTCATGTGTCTTCGTGCAGCCCTGGGCGCATATGCCGGCGCTCGACGCTGCCGGCATCGAGGCGCTCGCGGTGTTCGTGGTTATCGGCTCGT
>CAJKEF010000097.1 GCA_905198825.1 uncultured Collinsella sp.
CCTCCCCCTTTTTTGCGTTTACGGGGCGTAAATGACTCTATTACACCAGACGATCTTATCGTTTTTGGTATTGAGCCTTTATTTAAAGAAGATAAATCGAATAACAAGGGCAACTGCTATGACCGCAATGATCAAAAGCAGGATTGTCAGTCGATGCTGCTTGCGTCGTTTACTTGTCGAAACGAAGATTGATTTTCCCTGTTTTGGCGTTTCGAGATAGCGAGCCGAATGCGTCAAGGTTTGCTTTGGTCGAGGACCTCTTTGTCGATGAGTGGCGGATGCTTTCATCGGCTCATCACTAGCTGCGCTGTTTTTAGATAATGGTGCGTCTTTCAGATATACAGGGTCTCCCGAGGCGACGCCCATATGTTTACGTCCCGTTTGGGCATCCTCGAGCGTTTGATATCGATTTCTCGTCACATACTCGGGCTCCGGATCATTAATGGGCTCTTGCGAGATGTGGGGGCGATGGAACCGCGGCGGCTGCGTGGAAGTATCTTCCCCCTGCGTCGGCATAAACATTTTGTTCTGGTTTTGGTCGTCCATGATGCCCTTTAGCTCGTTACATACAACGTGTACGCGCTCATTGTAAGCCCCTTGCTATTTGTAGCTGTGAACATACTTGTTATTTAAGCTCTGGTTCAAAGAACCTTAACCTTATTAAAACCTGAGTCAAACACACTTAGATATGCTTATAGTACTAGACTCAAAAAACTTTATAGTCGATGTATATATGAGCATTGGGTGGGCATATATAAGAGCGTCAAAAGAAGTCCCAGTCACCTAGAAGATGACTCGGCAGTCCTTAAAAGGAGTGGTAAACATGGCAAGCATGGTTCCTTATCGTTCGGTTTTTGGCGTTCGTCCTTCTGCTAGCTCGCTGTTCGATCTGTTTGATGATATGACTGACCTTGCAAACAACTCGATTGCTTCCAAGGCGTTTCCCGTTGACGTTGAGGATAAGGGCGACGGCTATGAGGTCAAGGCTTATCTGACCGGCGTCGCCAAGGACGATATCGATGTCGAGCTTAACGAGGGTCGTCTGTCCATTAGCGTGAATGTCGAGGAAGACGAGGAGAACGAGGGCAAGAACTTCCTGCAGAAGGAGTTCAGCTCGTACAGCGCGACGCGTGGCGTGTATCTAAAGGACGCTTCGAGCGAGGGCCTCTCGGCTAAGTACGCTGACGGCATCCTGACCGTTACGGTCCCCAAGATCGTCGAGAAGAAGAACGTTACGAAGATCTCCATCGACTAACTTCGTTGGTGTTCTGCGCTATTAAAAGACAGCAAAAGGGGCTGGGAAGCGATTCTCGGCCCCTTTTGCTGTCTAGGACAGTCTATTGAATGGTTACTGGCCGATGCTGGCTTGCGGGGCGTATCGAGAGTTTTCGCGATCCTTGGAGAAGGGTTGCGGAGCTGCCGACCTCGTCATCCAGGGTTGCGGTCAGAGCTTTGGCATAGCTTTTGACGGTAAGGCTCGGACGATTGTTATCTTGGCTGATATGCATGGCAATGAGCTGTTCGGTGCGTTCGGTAACAAGTTCGCGCGCGGCTTCGGCGGCTTGGCCATTGGAGAGGTGTCCCCTTGCAGACAGGATGCGCTCCTGAAGAAAGCGGGGATATTCTCCCTCGCGCAGCATGGTCACATCGTGGTTGCTTTCGAGTGCGAGGACTCGACAATCTTCGAGGGTGTTCATGGCTTGGCTCGATAGCTCTCCGGTGTCGGTGGCAAAGCCGATGGAATCATCGAGAGCATTGAATCGATAGCCGACAGGATTGATGACATCGTGTGATGTTGAGTAGGTTTGCACGTGGATGCCGGCAATGGATAGGGTGTCACCGGGATCGAATTCCTCGACAGGCAGATGAGAAAGATTTTCTTTGTTCGAAAGAGTGCCCCTGCTGGCAAAGAGGGGGCCGTGCCAGTGCTTGCACCAGACATCGAGGCCCTTGATGTGATCGCTATGCTCATGAGTAATGAGAAGAGCCGAGACGTTGTCTGTCGAGAGCCCCAGTTCTGCCATGCGCTTTAATGTCTCGCGGCGAGACAGTCCGTCATCGACCATAATGAGCCCCTGCGGGCCCTCGATGAGTGCGCAGTTGCCTTTAGAGCCACTGCCGAGGATATGAAGGTGCAGACGAGACATAAGATTCCAAAGGATACAATGGGTGCGGACGAATAGAGGAGGAAGCAAATGCCTACGGTATCTCAGCATTATGGACACCATGCCGTGCCTGGGGCAGTCGATGAGACCCGGACGAGGCAGCAGGCTGCTCCTGTCGTGCTCATGGTATCAGGCGGCGCGGACTCGACGGCACTGCTTCTTATGGCGTGCACATCAAAGCTGGATATCCAAGACGGACGCGGTGTTGCCCCCATTGCTCGCGAGCGCCTGCATGTGCTGCATGTAAACCATCATCTGCGCGGCAAGGCGTCCGATGGCGACGAGGCCTTTGTGCGTGAGCTCTGCGCGAAATATGGTTTACCGCTGTGCGTGGAGCACGCTTATTTTGATGGGGAGTCGGGCAATATTGAGGCCGCGGCCCGCGAGGTGCGCTATGCCGCGGCGCGGAGGTATGTTCGCGAGCTCTGCGCCCAGACGGGGGCACCGCGAACGGCGGCTCGTATCTGCACCGCGCACACGTCTTCGGATCGCGCGGAAACGTTTTTGATGAACGCGATTAAGGGTTCGGGGCCCGCTGGCCTATCGAGCATTCCTCGCCGGAGGAATATCGTGGTGCGCCCCTTGCTCGACCTAACTCATGGCGAGCTCGTGGGCTATCTACAGGTACATGGTCAGCCGTGGCGTGAGGACGAGAGCAATGAGGATATCTCGTATCTGCGAAACTACGTGCGCCATCGAGTGATGCCGGTGGTGGCGCAGCGCAACGCGAGCGTCTGCAAGACGATTGGCGCCGCCTGCGAGATCTTAGGCGATGAGGACGCGTTTTTGTCTCAGCTTTCGGCACAGGCGTTTCGAAGCTGCCTGCGTAAGGAGGCGGCGGGCGCGCTGGTGCTCGATGCCAGGCGCCTTGCTGCGGCCGAGGTGGTAATCGCGCGGCGTATCGTGCGACTGGCAATTAAGCGCATCGATCCGGACGCTCGTCCAGAGATGCGACATGTGGAGCGAGTCCTTTCCTGCGTTGCCGAGGGCGCAGGCTCGGTCACGCTTCCGGCGGGGATTGACGCACGCGTCGAATTTGGCATGCTGGCGTTTAAGGCGCCGGCGGCTCGCGAGGGCCTGGTCGCGGACTGGGTTACCGTACCCGGTCGTTTGCCGTTGGGCGGGGGACGTATGCTGGTCACAGAACCGATGGCCGTTGAGCCGGGATGCGATATCGTGCGCCGCGCCCGTGAGCTTGCGGCTGCCGGGGAAGTGACAGCTTTGGTAGACGCGGCTGCCCTGGGTTTTGCCGACAGCGATAGTGAGCGGATCCTGGCGGGCTCGCGTGGCGAGATCCCTGCCGAGGCGCGATTGGCGCGCCTGTGGGTGGACGGTCCCGCACCGGGAGACGTGATGTGCCCGTTAGGAATGAGTGGTCGAAGCAAGAAAGTATCCGACTTGCTAGGTGAGGCTCGCATTCCCGTTTCCGAGCGCGCCGGAGTGCCCATGGTGAGGACGGCGCCGGGGGGTGCCGTGGTGTGGGTCGCCGGAGTTCGCGCGGACGAGCGTTTTAAGTGCACGGCCGCAACGCGTGTGGCATATCTGCTCCGCGTGGTCGATGCGGAATAGCGTCCCACGCCTGCTATTCTGTGCGACGTTGACGGTATTCCCGCGCTGATGGCGCACGGGCTGGTAAATTTACCCCGTGCGCTGCTAGAATGTGTAGTTCGCGTCCATACGGCGGTGTGTGGGCGATAAGCACAAGAAAGGGTTGTCATGGCTTCTCAACATCCGGATATCGAGAAGGTTCTGTTTACGCAGGAGGATATCGACGGTATCGTCTCTCGCTTGGGCGAGCAGATTACTCGCGACTACGCGGGTAAGGATCTGGTGCTGATTGCGGTCCTGCGCGGCGCCGTGGTCTTTATGGGCGACCTGATGCGTAAGATCGAGCTGCCGACCAACATCGATTTCATGGCTGTTTCGAGCTATGGCGACGGTGTGAAGTCCTCGGGTATCGTGCGTATCATTAAGGACCTGGATATCGACATCCGCGGTCGCGACGTGCTGATCGTCGAGGACATTCTGGACTCGGGCCTGACGCTCAAGTATCTGATGAAGAACCTCGAGAGCCGCAAGCCCGCTTCTCTGGAGGTCGCCGCCTTCCTGTGGAAGGACGTTGAGGACCGTACCTCGGCCATCACGCCCAAGTATGTTGGAACCCATTGCCCCGATGCCTTTGTGGTGGGCTACGGCCTCGACTATGCCGAGCGCTATCGCAACCTTCCGTATCTGGGCATTTTGAAACCGGAGGTTTATTCGTAAGATGCCCGACGACCGTAACGACAACAATTCCCAGACTCCCCGGGACCCAAAGATCCCGGGGATGCCCGGAGGCAAGAAACCAACGCGTACGGGCTGGCTGTATTTTCTTTTGGCTTGCGCGCTTCTGGGCTACGCCTTCTTTAACATGGGCTCCGGCTTTGCCAAATCCAGCAATACCGTAAAGCTCGCGACGAGCGAGATGGTCAGCGCCATCAAGCAGGATCGCGTCGAAGATTTGACCTATACGGTTCAGGACGGAAGCGTGACGGGCCATTATTGGAAGACGAAGAAGGACAAGGGCGATACGAGCGAGCTCAAGAGCTTCTCCTCGACCTATGTTGGCTCCGATTCGCTTGCCGAGCTCATGGCGGAGCACCCCGATACCAAGTACATCGTCAACACCAACGATCCCGATTTTTGGGGCGACTTGGCGATGAGTGTACTTCCGACGATTGCCCTGATCGCCATCATGTTCTACTTTATGCGCCAGATGATGGGCGCCAACAACAGGAACATGCAGTTTGGCAAGACCAACGCCAAGACCAACGAGGCCACACGCCCCAAGGTCAAGTTTGAAGACGTTGCCGGCGTGGACGAGGCAGTCGAGGAGCTCGAGGAGATCCGTGACTTTTTGAGCGATCCGGATCGCTATCGCAAGCTGGGCGCCAAGATCCCGCGTGGCGTGTTGCTGGTTGGCCCTCCGGGCACCGGTAAAACGCTGCTGGCCAAGGCCGTTGCCGGCGAGGCGGGCGTGCCGTTCTTTAGCATCTCGGGCTCTGACTTTGTGGAGATGTTCGTGGGCGTCGGCGCCAGCCGCGTGCGCGACCTCTTTAAGGAGGCCAAGTCCCAGGCCCCGTCGATCATCTTTATCGACGAGATCGACGCCGTAGGACGTCAGCGCGGAGCCGGCTTGGGCGGCGGCCACGACGAGCGCGAGCAGACGCTTAACCAGCTGTTGGTTGAGATGGACGGTTTTGAGGAGAGCGAGTCGGTCATCCTGATCGCTGCCACCAACCGCCCCGACATTC
>CAJKEF010000098.1 GCA_905198825.1 uncultured Collinsella sp.
TCATACGCCTGCTTGCAAGCCTCATCGGTATACCAACCGCCGAAAGTGTAGCCATCGCGCGTCGGATCGGCCGGCTTGACCAGCTTGCCATCGGATGTAGCAACAAACTTAGTGTCGCAAGCAGACCCGCCATTGGAATTAAAGGCAACCGTCCAAGACTCAACGGCCCCCAGCTTGAACAGCGTGCCCGAGTCGTTGATGTAGTACAGGTTGCCAGAAGCATCGGCAATGACCGGAGAGTCACAGTACTGGTAATGGCCAGCCGCATCATAAATCTGCGTCGCCTCTGCATCGCCGAGCGTATAGCGATACACGCCACCACCAGCAGAGTAGTTGACGTAATCCTTGCTATCCGCGCTGTTAACGGTGAAGTACACATAGGTCTTGCCGCCCTGAACACTCACCAGCGGAGTAGCAGCTATACCGTTGAGACCAGCCGGCAGCGCCTTGCCGTCGGCAGCAGCGACCATCGTGGTCTTACCCGTCTTCAGGTTATAGAGAACCAGAGCAGAGCCAGTAGCCGTCTGTCCGCCGACAATCAGATTGTCACCAGACACCGCAGGGGCGCTCAGATTATTCGCAAGGCCCAGATCAACCGTCTTCTGCTCGCTCAGTACGCCCTTCGCCGAAAGCGAAATCACATGGAGCTTTCCGTCGTGTGTCATCTGATAGAAGGTCGAACCATTAGACGGATCGGCAATGCAATCGGCATTTGCGACAGCGCCGAGCTTCATGGTCGAAACGACATCGCCCGTCGTCTTATCAATGCACTTAAGCGTGCCCGCACTCGTAGGAACGATGGCATACTTATCCGTCAAAGCCACACCAGTCCAGTAATAGCCCTCGGCAGGGTCGATGTTCTGCCAAGAAACTTCGCCCGTGGCAATCTTAATGCGTGCAAAGGAGCCGTTGCCGTAGGTCGCGTTGTAATTCTCGTCATACGAAATATCGACCGAGCCTACATAGACGTACTCGCCGTCCGAAACGACGGTGCAGGAGCTCTGCGTCAAGTCCGTCAAACCAGGCGTCAGCCACTTGCAGATCAGCTTGTCTGCAGTAATCGCCTGGACCGCACCGCCGTTGAGCGGAACGATGATAAGGCCATTGGTATAGATCGGACGAGAGGTATAGCTCACCTTGGAGGCAAGCGGCGCAGAGGCAACCTTTTTTCCCGTGGACGAATCGATCTTAATGAGCTCGTTCTCGGTCGCGATGTACACAAAGCCGTTAGCGATGACAGGCTCGCTGCAGTTGGCATACTGCTGGCCAGACTCGGCCTTCCAATCGAAGGCCCACTTAAGACCGGCGGCCTGCGCAGGCGTCTTGGCATCCGTTACGGTCGAACCGCTGCCACTGTTGCCGTAGCCGGCCCACTCGGCACCCCAATCAGGAGCCGTCGCGCTCGGGTCCACGACAATCTTGTCGGGATCGGGCATGGCCGAATCGTCGGTGGTATATGCAAGCGTAACCTTATCGCCGCTCTTGAACGTAATCTGATTGGCGCAGAGTAAGGAGGGCTCTCCATTGATATACAGGTGCCAATATTTTTTGGTCGCACCATCATAGCCGTACGTCTTGCCTCCGAACGGCGAGTCGATGGAATTGAGGAACCAGTACTCACCACTCTGAGAGCCGTTGTACGTAACGCCCTTGGCCTTCAGAAATGCCTCAATAAGGTTCTGGGCCGTGGAGCCTTCGGGCAAAGAAACATTGCTTGCCGAGCCCCAGCGAGTATTGTTGCCGTTGACATCGGGACCGATAACATCGACAGAACCAAGAACCTGGCCAGGAAGGGCATCGCTGTCGCCAGCATACATAAAGGTGACGGCGTCACCCTCTTGGAGCTCGTAGGCACCAGCGCCAACGTTCTTGAACTTGCCATTTACGTAGAAGCGCCAATAGCTATTGGTCGCAGCATCATAGCCACAATAGGACTCATCATCGAACGGCGAATAAATGCCGTTGAGGAACCAGCCCCAAGACGATTCGCCAGCATCGAGCTTAAGGCCGGTCTGCTCAAGAAGATCCTTGGCAGTAGAGCCCGCCTTGAGACTCGTCTGGCCCGTCGAAGCCCAAACCTGCTGCTTGCCGTCCTTGTCCTTACCGAGGACCTGAACGGAAGTATGGACGGAATCGGACGGCAACTTGTCGCCCCAGCCACCGTAGAACCACGTGACGGTATCGCCGGCATGGATGGTGACATTGTCCGCCGTATAGTCACTCGACTTGCCGTTGATGAACAGCTGCCAATAGGTCGAATAATCGAACGGCGTACCCAGCTCAACGCCGTTGTACTTAAGGCTCAGAATGAAGGAGCCCGCAGCAACGGCGTCAATGTCGTTCGCCTCGAGTGCGACCTTCGTAAGATCGAGCGCGCTCGAACCGGACGTCACCACATACTGCGCGTTGTCGACCCAGGTCTGAGTCTTGCCCTGGGCATCGCGACCAATGACGGTCACATTTGCGGCAAGCTGGTCCTTAACGACAGGGGACGCGCTACCACCCGTAAAGGCAAACTCAATCTTCTGCCCCTGGGTGAGCTTGACGCCGCTCGCGCCAACCGAGGAAGACGCGCCGTCGACGAACAGCTGCCAGTAGGCATGAGTCGTCGGATCGTAGGCAAGCGTACGGCCATCGCTCGGGGACGTGATGCTTTTGAGGTAGAAACCGTATACCGTGTTCGGATCGTAATCCGCCTTAAAGCCCGTCTTCTGCTGCAGCTTAACGAAGGCGTCCGCAGCCGTCGCGCCCTCTTCGAGCTTGAGCTGCGTAGGTGCCACCCAAGTCTGAGCCTTGCCGTCGGCATCGGTGCCGATAATCGAGAACGAGACCTCGACTTGTTTCTTGGCGACATCGCCGGTTTCTGTCGGGTTCTCCGTCTGAACGGCAGCCGCGGCGGCAGATCCTGCTTGGCCAGCGGCTGCCGTCGAAGACTGCTCGCTCGTGGCAGAGCTCTCCCCCGTCGCCGAGCCTTCGTCGCCAGTTGCTGCCTCGTTTGCGGCGGCACTGGCTGCGGGCGCGCTCCCGGAATCCGAAACCTCGGCGCCGCTCTGCTCAGCGGCACCGCCCGCAAGCGCTGTGTCCTCGCCCGGCGTCGCAGCCTGAGCCACAGCCTCGGCAATGCCCTCGGCGCCCTCTGCCCACAGCTGAGCCGGCGTGGTGCCAAAGGCCATCGCGAAGGCCAGGAATGCCACCAGGCCGCGCTTGGCTACACCGCGTGCAATCGCGCCACGGCGATGCAACGAGGCGCGCTCACGCTCGTCCTCAACCATACCCATTTGTCCCCCATTGTCTGTACTTGGAGCATTGCCCAGCGGCTGCCCCACGTCATCGCGCATGTTACGCTCGAGTTCCCCCATCGGGGTCCCCCTTCCCTCCAGAGCCCTATGCACACCGGCGGCATACGCCGCAGCCGCATGCAAGATGGGAGGCGATCCGACTTAACCTTAACGGCTCAGGCGCGTCGTCCGATCTGCGACGCGAACATCCCGAGCCAAGAGGAATTACGGTTACTGGTACAGCCGGGGACTTGCACCCCGATTCTCCCAAACGCGCAGGAAAACCGCGCGTTCGTGCGTCTCCGCACCACCATCTAGGCCATCGATTATTACTGTCAGTATGGTAGCACGCAAAAGGGCCCCGCACACAGGCGAAGCCCAAGGTAAAAGCTATGGTTTGCGATAGAAAAGGGCGTGGATGGAGTGCAGAGCAAAAGGATCCGTCTTTCTCTGATTCCGGGGAATCGTTAACGCTTGCCACCGTGGCTGTTGCGCCAGATCTCGCGGCCCAGCATCAGCGCCAGCACCAGCGCGCTCACGTAGCCCATAAAGCCAATGACCGGGATACCGAACACAACCGGCTCGATGCGCGCGTAGTACACCACCGACGAGCCGATAAACAGGCCGGCAATCACAATTGCCATCGACATGCGGTCGATAATTCCACCCAGCTGTCGCAGCGCCTTATCGCTGCTCATGATCTGCGTGTTCACCTTAAGCTGGCCGCGCGTAAGCATGCGCGAAGCCAGCCCCAGGTACTCAGCCGCCTCGAGTGAGCCCTTCGCCGCGCGATAGCTGCTCGCGGCAAGATCGCGCCCCATATCGCGCACACGCGCATAGGTGCTTTTCTCGTTTTTAATGTGCGTTTGGATGATCTGGATCATGTTGACGTTGGGCATGTACTCGGTCAGCAAACCCTCGAGCGTCACCATGCCGCGCGCGAACATCGTCACCACGCTCGGCAGCTCAACGTCATTCTTACGCGCGAGGTTTAGCAGCGAGGTCAAAAACTCGCCGATATCCAGGTCTTTAAGGTCGAGGCCCGCAAAGTCAGCCACGATAAAGTCAAGGTCGGACAAAAACGCTGAATGATCGAGCTCAGCCGAGTCGCCGCGCGTCACGGCGAAGCGCATGAGCGAATCCTTGAGCTTGGGCACATCGCCCTCGGCCACGGCGAAAATCATATCCTTGACGATACCGCGGTCGTGGCTCGACATGCGCCCGACCATGCCCAGGTCAATAAAGTAGACAATGCCGTCTTTGAGGATGATGTTTCCCGCATGCGGGTCGGCATGGAAAAAGCCGTCGTCGAGCACCTGCGTCGAATAGTCCTCGACGATCGCGGCGCCAATCTTCTCTAAGTCATAGCCCTCGGCCACCAGGCGCTCGGGATCGGCAATGGAGATGCCGTCGATGTAGTCCATGACCACCACGTGCTCGGTGCAAAGATCTAGGTAGGACTTGGGGCACGACACGCCATGCACGCTTTTGTGGAAGTCATAGAAATCGTTGAGGTTTTTGGCCTCGGCCAAAAAGTTGGTCTCCTCGCGAAACGAGGTCCACAACTCCTCGACTACGCCGTGCAGGTCAACGAATTGATCGGTGTTGACGAACTTGGAAACGATGCGCACCACCGAACGGATGATGTCTATGTCCTGCGCCATGACCTGCTGCGCGCCGGGGCGTTGCACCTTAACGGCCACGTCCTCGCCCGTCACCAGGCGGGCACGGTGTACCTGCGCGAGCGACGCGCTTCCGAGCGGGTTGGGGTCGATCGCGTCGAACATCTGCCCCAGGCGCTGGCCGTACTCCTCTTCCAGACAGCGGAGCACTACCTCATACGGCACCGGGTCTACGTCGGAGCGCAGGCGGCGCAGCTCGTCGCAAAACCGCTGCGGCAAAATCTCGGAGCGGTTAGCCAGAATCTGCCCCATCTTGACGAACATGGGGCCAAGCTCTTCGAGCAGACGACGCAGGCGCACCGGCGTGAGGTTATCCCATACGCGGTACTTTTTGATCAGGCGAACGATCTGCCCAATGCGTTCGCGGCGGCCTGCCGGCGTGAGCTGGTATTCCTCGTCCGGCGCCATCGCGTCGGGCTCTTCGGGAACCATATCGACAGCACGCGGCTTCTTGCGAGCGCCCGAGACGGCGGCATCGACCTCATC
>CAJKEF010000099.1 GCA_905198825.1 uncultured Collinsella sp.
CCTGCCGATACTATACACCCATACCCCCTGGGGGTGTCCAGTACAGAAATAATATCTGAGATTTCGTAACAGAAGAGGATGGATGGTTGGCCGATGGACCGTCCCAACCAATCATCTCAATCTGTAACATCTAGCAGAGAAAATGACCTCTAACTGTTACAGATCGAGACAATTGCCGGGGAGGGGTCCCGTCACGGCAAGACGTCCGCCGCCTAGATGCAAAATCCGGGGATCACACAGGTTAGCTTGTTTGGCTTTTCCGCAGGCGTTGCGTACGTAAAGACGTCGCCGTCGTGCCCCACGCGGTTCATATAGAGCGTGCCTTCGCTCTCCGATGTGTCGGGGCTCACCGTGCGCTCCCACCAACAGGTGTCCTTGCCCTTCCACTGGCGGACCATCGTCTCGTTCGTGGAATACGGGCTCACCTTGAGCTCGCGGAAGAGCTGATACTCCTTGCCCTCGCCGTTGTAGATGTCTGCCAGGTAGTGATAGCCCTCGGTAAACGAATCGGGCGGTTGCGTGCCGCACAGCTCGACCATGGCGGGCAGCCAAAGGGTTGCGGGCAACTCGCTCAGGCACGATGCGCTGTTGGCGGCGCCCACATTGTTCGAGACCTTCTTGACCCCTTTAATGAGTGCGCGCAACTCGTTGGGCAGCAGCTTAAGGCCGTCGTTGTCGAGCCATTCCCGCAGCTCGCAATCTGCCCAGCCGGCGCTCGGCGGTTCAGCCGCAGCGTTGCGCTCGGCAATACCCGCATCGAACATAAACGTTAGTCCGGCCTTGCCCGTCCCGTCCAGAAGCTCGTCGTGACGGATGCCCACAAGCTGCGCGCCGATGTGCAGCCCGTTGGTGAGCCTCACGCGCTTGGTACACGGATAGGGGATATGCCCATCGGCATCGAGCAGATGATAGCGCTTGGCAATCTCGCGTGCCTCGCTACGGGTCTCGGCGGCCTTAATCTTGAGCGAAATCTCCTGCAGCTGATCCCAGGTGTAGTCGTCAAGTGAACCGCGGATGCCGTCAAGGTAGTCGGGGATGCCAAAGCCATGGGTTGCCGCCCCGATAACGCCGAGCCCCGCAACGGCTGCGACAACGCCACCGATAATAAAGCGGCGGCGGGTCATGGCATCGTGCCGGGCCTGCTCCAGGATCTCTCGCGCTCGCTCGCCGGCGACGTCGACCTTAAGGTGCGTGCCAGAATCGATATCAATCGCGGCCTCGTCTCCTGTGCCTTCGCGGCCCTCGGATTCGGCATCGGTGAGGTATGCCGAGAGCACCTCGAGCATCTGTTGCTCGGTGGGACGATCGCACTGCTCGACCGAGATGCCTTTCATGATGATTTGGACGAGCGCCTCGTCGTCACTGCATCGCGGCTCGAGCGGTGCCGGCTTGGTCTTGGTCTTTACGAGATAGAACGAGCCGGTTGCAGCGGCGTCCGTCGACTCAAAGTCAAACGGTTTGCGACCGCTGTAGAGCTGGTACAGAATGCTCGATAGCGCGTAGACGTCGATGGCAGGCGAGCGGCGAAGGGCCGCGATGCCTTCGATATCCTGCGTGAGCATCTCGGGCGCGGCGTATGCGGGCGTGGCAAAGCGCCAGATGTCGGCGCGCCGGGTGATCGTGTCGTCGCCGAGAGCCATGGTCGCGGAGCCCATGTCGATGAGGCAGGGGTCAAAGGAGCAATCGGCAATCTGCTGCTCGAGCGTTCGGCTGGTGGTGCGGAACATAATATTGGCAGGCGACAGGTCGCGATGGACGACCGGATTCACGAGGCCTTGGGTCATCAAGAGCGCACGAAGCACGGCGTTTCCGACGGCGGCGACCATCTGGGTGGTCAGCCCGCCTGAGGCGTCGTGAGGAAGCAGGGGCAGCGCCTGCTTGAGTGAGGTGCCCTCGACCCACTCCATGAGGATGAGCGGGTCGTCCTCGCACGATCCATAGCCATAGACGCGCGGAAATCCGCGCAGGTGCGAGACGGTGCACAGATGACGGTACTCCTCGAACAGCGCGGCGGTGTTGGCCAGGTGCGCGGCCGCTTGCTCGGCGGAGCGGTCGGGGGCTTGGTCGGAAAGGATGGCGTTGTCCTTGAGCAGCTTGACGGCAAAGACCTCGCCGCTTGTGTTGGTCGCGCGCAGCACGTGCCCGATGTTGCCGTTGTTGCGGTGGGCCGTCTGGAGAATAAGTGTCATAAACCGGCGTTTGGCGTCGTCCTCGGCGCTGGGGTCGACCGCCACGGCGGTATCGAACGTATCGAGACGGACGAGTTTGTCGCCATAGGCGCTATCGGTAGTATCCATGGCGTTCCTTTGTCTGGCATGGGTTGCCGCACGTATACGCGAGCAGTGCGGATATCGGTAAAGTACCATGATAGCCGCACTGCTCACGTGTACCGCTGAGTATTGTCGTTTACGACGCAGAAGGTAGAAGACGAAAGACGGACGGCGACCGTCTTCCGATCGCCGTCCGTGCTAGTCCACAATGACAAGGAATGTCGTGTAGAGACCCAGATGGAGCCTGTCGCTGTTGGCGATTTTCACGGGGGGATAGACTTTGCCGGGCTCGCGTTGGTCGCGCGGCGGCTCAATCACAATATCGTCGTCGCCCGCGCCCGATTCGAGCACTGTGCCGTTGGTCGATCCAAGGCCCTGGGCGTACCAGTGCTCACCCTCGAGCCAAATGCGAAGATGCTCGCGCGAGGCGTCGGCGCCTACATCGGTGATGCTGGGCGAGGTTTTGGGCAAAGAACCAATCACAGTGCCGCGCGGATCGCGTGTGAGGGGATGGATTTGCATGTCGGCGCAGTTGTCGGCATGGGTTCTGAGCAGCCCGAGGTTAGGGGCGACGGTGCGTGGCTGCCCCAGGCTGCTCATAAAGCCACGTCCTACGGTAGTTTCGGTGGTGCCAAAGTGCCCGCCTGTCTTGCTGTCGCAAAAGCGCTCGACGGTGGCCACGCCCTGAACGGGATCGGCGAGCGCCCCCGTTGCCACAAAGAGCATCAAGAAGAGCGTGCTTTTTTCGCGCACGGCATTGCCGTCAAAGTTGTCGATGCGATTGAGGGCATTTGCATATAGGCGGCTGTCCAGCTTGTAGCTGGCGAGAGCCGACATCATTTCGTTGGCGGCCGGACCGCGATAGTGCTCGGCGATTGCCTGATAGGCGGACTCGCCGCCGCCGAGCTTGCTGCAGATTGCCGCGGAAAGGTTGAGCGTGGTGACGGTAAAGTCGCTGTAGATGGCGGGCGCGCACTGGTCAGGCTTGCGATGGACGATGTAACGGGTGAGATACGAGCGGTTGGAAGAGCATTTCTCGAGCAGGGTACTGCCGAGATAAGAGTTTCCGTTGATAAGCATTCGGGCGATCTCGAGATGTTTAAGACCGCCGAACGAGCGAATATCGTTATAGAGGACCGAGCAAGGCGTCTCTGCTGCCACGGATACCTCCTTTGGTTGCTTCCTAGCCAATATGGCGATAGGAATTAATGGCCCCCGGTGGGCGACGTATTAAATGGCTGCGCAATATATAGCGTAATCAAAGCAACATTATAGGCCACATGTTCGAAATTGCAGGAAGAGCGAGAGATTTGGTTTGGATTGGACGGAAATCCCCCTCTGTCTTGTTCTGTAACATTTGGACCCGGTTTTGCCCTGCATCTGTTACAGATTGAGATAATCGGCCGGGCCCACCTCGTCCGCCTCGTCATCTGTGGTTTACGTGGGGGCATACGGAGTACGGGTATACTAACCGGCGGCGAATCTGCTCCATCGCTTAGGGCTGCTGCGTCTGGACGGCGCGTGATAGGGCTGCCAAAGCGATCGCCAGCGTGCTGAGCAACGTCCTCTCTGTGCGCACCTGTTTTTGTATGTATTAGCGCACTACCAAGCACGCTCGCGCGGCCGCATGCCGTGCCCATAACGCGTGCAGATAAGGAACAATAACATATGCGTAATTCTGTATCCGACGTCACGGACGCCGAGATTCTGGACGAGACCCGCGAGGCCATGACCCAGGCTGCCTTCGATGCTGCCGACGAGGCCAGCGCCGCCGAGACCGTCGAGTCTGCGACCGAGAACCTGCCCGCTTTTGACGAGCTGGGTCTTTCGGACGAGATGCTTCGTGCCATCGAGAACCTGGGCTACACGGCGCCCACGCCTGTCCAGGCTGGCTCGATCCCCGTGGTGCTCGAGGGCCGCGACCTGCTTGCCGCCGCTCAGACCGGCACCGGCAAGACGGCCGCCTTCTTGCTGCCGACCATGAACAATCTGGAGCACATTGCTCCGCCCAAGCCCGTGCGCGAGCGTGGCGGCCGCAACCGCCGTCGCGGTGCCAAGAAGCCCGAGGGCAACGGCCGCGGTCCTGTGATGCTCGTTATCACTCCCACGCGCGAGCTTGCCCAGCAGATCGACGAGGTCGCGAGCAAGATCGCCGACGTCACCGGCCATGTTGCCGTGACCGTCGTGGGCGGCGTGAGCTACAAGCCGCAAACCGCTGCTCTCAAGTACGGCTGCGACATCCTGGTCGCCACGCCGGGCCGTCTGGTCGATCTGATCGAGCAGGGCGCTTGCCACCTGGACGAGGTCAAGGTGCTGGTGCTGGACGAGGCCGACCGCATGCTCGACATGGGCTTTTTGCCCGCCGTTCGCCGTATTGTGCGCGAGACACCGGCCGAGCGTCAGACGCTGCTGTTCTCGGCGACCCTCGACGAGGAGGCCGTGGGCGAGATCACCGACCTGGTGAGCGACCCGGCCCGCGTGGAGATCGCGCCCGCCACGTCGACCGCCGACACCGTCGACCAGTTTGTGTTCCCGGTGTCCATCGAGGCCAAGAACAACCTGCTGCCCGAGTTCCTCAAAAAGGAGGGCCCGGAGCGCACTATCGTCTTTATGCGCACCAAGCACCGTGCCGACAGCTGCTGCCGTCGTCTGGAGCGCAAGGGCATCAAGGCCGCCGCGATTCACGGTAACCGCAGCCAGGCCCAGCGCGAGCGCGCGCTTTCGGCCTTCCGCGACGGCACCGTCGACGTGCTGGTGGCAACCGACGTGCTTGCCCGCGGCATCGACATTAGCGACGTGCGCTACGTCGTGAACTTTGACGTGCCGGCCGAGCCGACCGACTACATCCACCGCATCGGCCGCACGGGCCGCGCCGGCGAGCTGGGCTGGGCCATCACGTTTGTGACCGAGCAGGACGTGGACGAGTTCTACGAGATCGAGAAGCTCATGGACAAGACCGCCGACATCTACGAGGCCGGCGACCTGCATGTGGGCCCCAACCCGCCTGCGGTTGACCCCGAGCGCGACCCTGCGGCCTTTAAGGTGAAGAAGAAGACTAAGCGCGGCAAGTCCAAGAGCAAGAAGAAGCTTGAGCAGGCACGTCGCGACGGCAAGCGCAACGGCGATGACTACGGCGATGTGGCCGGTCGTTCCAACCGTGGTCGCGACGAGCGT
>CAJKEF010000100.1 GCA_905198825.1 uncultured Collinsella sp.
GCACGGCAACAACGCCGCATGGGTCGTAAATACAGTCTCGACAACGACTCTGGGTGTCGTGGGCGGCATCCTTGCCGCTCTGGCAGCGCTTGCGGTCGTTGCCGTCGTCGTCATTAACTCTGGCCTGTTCGCCGCTACCGATATTCAGATCCAGGGCAGCGAGCATGTGACCAAGCACGATGCCATCCAGCTGATCGATCTGCCCGAGAACACGTCGCTGTTCAATGTGAATCCCGACCAGATCACCGAGGGCCTTAAGCAAAATCCGTGGGTCTCGGGCGTGGATGTCCAACGACAATTTCCCCATACGCTCATCATCACGCCGACGGAACGCAAAGTTATCGCAATCGCCTACATTAGCTCCGACGATCTTGCCTGGGCGATCGGGGACGATGACACATGGATTGCACCGCTGTCTACCTCGGTTGATGTTGACGACCAGGGCAATGTCACCACAACGGGGGAGGGTGCCAGCACCCTAGACGGCATCGATGCCGCCCTGGCGCTCGCTAAGCATTACGGTGCCGTGCTGCTGACCGATGTCTCGGCCGATGTCGCACCGGTTTCGGGGCAAGCGGTAAACTCCAAGGCCGTCAAGGCCGGCCTGGATTACGTCCGCGGTTTCTCGAGCGAGTTCCTGGGCCAGGTCAAGGATATTTCCACGCCCTCGGTCGAGGCCATCTCGGCGAATCTCGATAACGGTATCGAGGTGTCGCTCGGAGATTCGGACGACATTGCCAAAAAGGAGCGTATCGTGACCAAGCTGCTTTCGCAGGTGGAGGGCGTGACGTATATCAACGTTCGATCTCCTGGCAACTATACGTTTAGGAACGCACCGACCTCGTAGCGTCTTCTGACCTTTGTTGACGGGGCATACCGCGCCGTTTATCTGGTTTGTTTGGTTTTCACCGTCAATTATTTGACTGATACGTTCATAATGTGCAAACATAATACGGTTTACCTTTGCATTTACTTTCAACCTGAAGGTTAATGTGCGCAGGGGTCAACCCATGCTATGGCAATAACCTTTGTTCGGAGGACCGACATGCACGAGACAGAGATCAACAACTACCTTGCCGTCATTAAGGTGGTCGGCGTCGGCGGCGGCGGTACCAACGCGGTCAATCGAATGATCGAAGAGGGCATCCGCGGCGTCGAGTTTGTTGCCATCAACACCGATGCTCAGGCACTCGCGATCTCTGATGCCGATATCAAGGTGCACATCGGCACCGACCTTACCCGCGGCCTGGGCGCCGGCGCCAACCCTGAGGTTGGCCGCAAGGCTGCCGATGAGTCCCGCGACGATATCGCCGAGGCGCTCGCTGGCGCCGACATGGTGTTCATCACCTGCGGCGAGGGTGGTGGTACCGGTACCGGCGCCGCTCCCATCGTTGCCGATATCGCGATGAACGAGGTCGGCGCGCTGACCGTCGCCGTCGTGACCAAGCCCTTTACGTTTGAGGGCCGCAAGCGCAAGAAGAGCGCCGAAGAAGGCATTAAGACGCTTTCCGACTGCGTCGACACCATGATCGTTATCCCTAACGACAAACTGCTCGACATCGCCGAGAAGAAGACTACCATGCTTGAGGCCTTCGCGATTGCCGATGGCGTCCTTTCCCAGGGCACCCAGGGCATCACCGACCTCATCACCGTCCCGGGTATCATCAACCTGGACTTCGCCGATGTTAAGACCATCATGAAGCAGGCCGGTACCGCCATGATGGGTATCGGTACCGCTTCTGGGGACACCCGTGCCGTCGACGCTGCCCAGCAGGCTATCTCCAGCCCGCTGCTCGAGAGCTCCATCGATGGCGCCACGCGCGTCCTGCTTTCCATCGCCGGCTCCAAGGACCTGGGCATCCAGGAGATCAGCGACGCCGCCGACGTTGTCGCCAATGCCGTCGACCCCGAGGCCAACATCATCTTTGGTACCGTTGTCGACGAGTCCCTGGGCGACCAGGTGCGCATCACCGTTATCGCCACGGGCTTCTCCGATTCCAACGTCAACCGTCAGGACGAGCTCTTCGCTGCTCAGCAGTCCCAGAGCAAGGCCGCTGCTTCTGCCGAGCCGCAGCGCACCGCTCCTGCCACGAGCCCGGCTCAGGCTGCCCCGACTCGCAACGTCGGTGGTACCGAGCTCCCCAACTTTGGCAACGACCAGTTTGAGCTTCCTGACTTCCTCAAGCGCGGCAGCTTCTAGTTCGTCTTTATCAACGACCTGCATGGGGTGCGTCCGATTGGGCGCACCCTTTTTTTGTTGTGTTTCGCCTTTGTAAACGAAAGCCTCCAATCTCCTTACGTTCCCTTTACGTTTGCTCCTTACCGCTGCGGGTATCCTTTTGTTGAAGTATGGCAGCCGTATGGCACGGACTGCAGCGGCGTCGCCGCGATACTTGTGTTATTAGGAGGCTTTAGTATGGCAGCACGTGCGGACAGCGTTTCGCGTGTCGACCATGATGGAGTTACGTTCGTAGAGGGCGCGACGCGCGATGTTCGTTTTGCCTTTACCGAGCGCACCGGTGGTGTTTCCGAAGATGCGTACTCCTCACTCAATCTGGGCTCGCATGTTGGCGATGATCCCTTTGCCGTTCAAGAAAATCGTCGCCGCGCACTCGAGGCCATAGGGGCCGCGGAGTGCGAGCACAACCTGCTTGTTCCCAATCAAGTACACGGTGACCATGTCGTGACGGTGGCCTCGAACGGTGCCGATTATCTCGAGAATATTCGCGAGCAGATTGCCGAGGGCTGCGATGCCATCGTCTGCACGGCCCGTGAGGTACCCGTGATGCTTTGCTTTGCCGATTGCGTTCCCGTGGTGCTGGTGGCTCCCGGCGGCTTTGCCGTGGTGCACTCTGGCTGGAAGGGCACGATTGTGCGCATTTCCGCCAAGGCGTGCCAAGCGCTCTGCGAGGCGGCTGGCTGCAAGCCGGACGACATCTCTGCCTACATTGGGCCCCATATCCTGGGCGACGAGTACGAGGTGTCCCAAGAACTTATGGATCGCTTTGCCGCCGAGTTCGCGTGCATCGATGCCTCTGCTTCTCGTATGCTCGATCTTTCCGCCGCCATTCGCGAGGCGCTGATGGACGCCGGCGTCGAGGCGAGCAGCATTGTGGACACCAAGCTTTCCACCGTTCGTCAGAACGACCGCTTTTATTCCTACCGCAACGAGGGCGGCACCTGTGGGCGCCATGCTGCGATCGGCGTGATGCTATGAGAAAGATCGCATCGGTCCTGAGTGCTGCAGTGCTTACGCTCACGCTGTGTGCTTGCTCCTCGGGATCTTCCACATCTTCTATTACCGTGGCCGGCTCGACCACCTGTCTTCCCATCGCCGAGATCGCGGCCGAGGGCTTTAAGGAAGAGGCCGGCACCGATGTGCTCGTCTCCGGCCTTGGCTCCTCTGCGGGTATCGAGGCCGTCAGCAACGGCACGGCCGACATCGCCAGCTCGTCTCGTGGCCTCAATGCCGACGAACAAGACCTTGGCCTGACCCCGATCGTAATCGCGCACGACGGCATCGCAGTCATCGTGAACGACGACAACCCGGTCGACAATCTCTCGACCGAGCAGCTCCGCGATATTTACGCCGGCAAGATCACCAACTGGAAGGAAGTCGGCGGAGAGGACCTGAAGATTCAGGTTATCAACCGCGACGAGGCGTCCGGTACGCGCGAGGCCTTCCGTACCATCGTGATGGACGGCACGCCGTTCGATCGCCGCTCGGCCGTTCTTTCGGGTACGGGCCAAGTGCGCGACGTCGTGTCCCGCTCGCATGGCGCCATTGGCTACATCTCGCTGGGGTTTGTCGAGAGCCTCAACGCCAAGACCTCGGTTAAGGCCGTTTCGGTCAACCATGTCGAGGCATCCGAGAAGACGGTTGCAAGTGGCGGCTATCCCATCTCGCGTGACCTTTACTTCTTTGTGAAGGGTACGCCTTCGCAGCAGGCGCAGGACTACATCGACTACGTGACGTCCGAGAAGATGGACAAGCAGATTCGCGAGGCGGGCTTTATTCCCGTCACCAACGACGAGAAGGGGAGTGAGTAGCATGGAAGCACAGGAAACCCCCCAGATTGAGCATGAGGCGCGGACGCCCAAAAAGCGTGAGTTGGCGTTGGTGTCACGCAGCACCTATCTCAAGGAGAAGGCGCTGCAGTGGATCTTCTTTGCCTGTGCGTTCTTGGCGGTCGTCACCGTCATCCTGATTTTTGTCTTTACCACGTACTCGGCGCTGCCGGTCTTTACCGACATTGGCCTGGCGGACTTCTTTAGCTTTACGTGGGCGCCCTCTGAGGGTCACTACGGCATTATGTCGCTGCTGGCTGGCTCTGGCCTGGTGACGGTCGGTGCGCTCGCCATGGGCGTGCCCCTAGGTGTGGGTACGGCTGTGTATCTGGTCGAGATTGCCAGCAAGCGCGTGCGCAAGCTCATCAGCCCCGCCGTCGACCTGCTGGCGGGCATCCCCTCTATCATTTACGGCTTCTTTGGCATGGTCATCATCCGTCCGTTTATCGCGCAGCTGACCGGCGGTCTTGGCTTTGGCGCGCTGACGGCGTGGTTCGTGCTCGCCATCATGATCGTTCCCACCATCACCACGCTCACCATCGATGCCCTCAATTCCATTCCCATGGGCATTCGCGAGGCATCCTATGCCATGGGTGCCACCAAGTGGCAGACCATCTACAAGGTCGTGCTGCCTGCAGCCAAGCTGGGCATTGTCGATGCAATTGTCTTGGGTATGGGGCGTGCCATCGGTGAGACCATGGCCGTGCTGATGGTCGTGGGCAACGCCCCGGTCATTCCAGATAGCATCTCGAGCCCCATCTCGACGCTCACGAGCCAGATCGCACTCGACATGAGCTATTCCTCGGGTCTGCATCGCTCGGCTCTGTTTGGCATGGGCGTGGTCCTGTTTATCATCTCAGCTGCACTGGTGGGTATCGTTCGCCTGATTTCAAAGAAGAGGGGGTAGGCTATGTCCGATTCCGTTGACACGACGGTCGATGCGACCTCGTCGCGCGAGCTCATCAAGCGTGCCCTTTCCCATGGCAAGAAGGGCCGCATCAACAAGGACCTGTCCAACAAGATTATGCTCGGCGTGTTTCGCGCCGCGGCCTATATCACCACCCTGGTGTTGCTCGCCATCATCGCCTACGTGGTCATTAACGGTCTTCCGCATATCTCGCTCGACTTTATCTTCGGCTGGCCGCAGGGCGTAAACGCCGAGGGCGGCATTTGGCCCACGATCGTCTCGACTATCTACGTGACGGCACTCGCCATGCTCATCTGCACGCCGGTTGCCGTCTTGGCTGCGGTCTATCTGGCTGAATACGCCAAGCAGGGCAAGATTGTCGACATCATCCGCTATGCTGCCGATGCTCTGGCCTCGGTGCCTTCCATCGTTATGGGCCTCTTTGGTTACGCCTTGTTTGTT
>CAJKEF010000101.1 GCA_905198825.1 uncultured Collinsella sp.
TGACCATGGGTCTGCGCTGGCTCTCGCTGCGCTTTGACATCAAAAGCCCCACCGAAGAAGACATCGCGCGCTTTTTACATCGCAAAAAGTAGATAGCACGGCACGACCCTTCGAAATGCAACCGAGAGGTTCTTTTAGAGCGCTCGCACGTTGGGTACCCTGTTAGATATATGCCGAGTATCTAACGAAGGATTCACTATGCCTTGCAACCTAGAACCGTCGACCAAGCGCCACAAAGCGCAGGCCCGCATCGCCCTCCTATTCGTACTGATCGCGCTTGCGCTGACCGTACTTCCCACGGCGTCGTTCGCCGGCACAGACACCGCGGGCAACGTACTCGCAACCGAAGCTGACTCAAATCCGTCTAGCGCCGAGGGCGACCTGTACTGGGCTGGCCAAAGCCTTAACCTGGACGATGCCTCCATCGGCCGCGATATTATCGCGGCAGGCGACAGCCTATCGATTCGCGACTGCACCGTAGGCGGCGCCGTCCGCTTGGCGGCACGCACTATCGATATCGCCAAGACCACGGTTGATGGCAGCGTGACCGTCGCTGGCCAGCACGTTGTGCTCAATTCCGACAGCACCGCCAACTGTTTTTACGCGATAGGCGAGACGGTTGCCCTGCGCGGCTCTACCAAGTCGGCAGCGCTTGCGGGCGATACGGTGACCATCGACGGCACCGTCGAGGGCGATGTCGAGGTTTGGGCCGATAAGCTCGTCTTGGGCAAAAACGCCCGCATCACCGGCACCGTGAGCGCGCATGTTTCCGAGGACCCCGAGCGGGCCGAGGGCGCTCAGGTCGGAGCCCTCAAGATCGACCGTACCGAGAACGAGAACACCTCAACGATTAACGACACCATCGGCGGCATCGTCGCCGCGGCGCTTTCCACCTGCTTTGTCGCGATCCTCCTCGAGCTCGTCTTTCCGCGCGCGACCGCCAGCGCCGCCGGCATGCTTCGTCAACGACCTACCCCTCTGTGGGTGAGCGGTCTTTTGGGCACGGTGGCCGCCGTTCCCGCCGTCCTGTTACTCATCATCTCGATTGCAGGTCTGTCACTCGCCGGAGCTCTCATGTGCGCCGTGATCGGTATCGCTCTGGTCTCGGCGGCGTTTACGGGCACCGCGATCGCACGCATGATCGGACACAGCCAGAACCGCTACGCCATGGCCGCCGTGGGCGGTATCGCCGCAGGTGCCCTCACGGGACTTCCCCTCATCGGCGACTTCGTCAGCGGCGTGGCCTTTGTCTTTATGCTCGGCTACATCATCCAAATCATCTGGCGCAACGCCCACCTCAAGCCGCAGAAGCCGGCTAACACGCCAGAACTCCCCACCGCTTAGCAGCTAACCGCCACAAAGATGCCAAGCACCTTTGTGGCGGCGCAAACGAACCTGCCCCCTGCACTAAAAAGGGCGCCGACCATTGCGGTCGACGCCCTTTCTCGTTAGACGTTATAAAGCCCAGCGCTTATTTGTTGACCTGGCCGGCGCGGACGGCGGCCTTCTTGCGGTCGGTGGCATTGAGCAGGCGCTTGCGCAGGCGGATGTTCTTGGGAGTAATCTCGACCAGCTCGTCGTCGGCGATGTACTCCAGCGCCTCCTCCAGCGAGAAGGTGCGGGGCGGCACCAGCTGGACGGAGATATCGGAGGTCGAGGAACGCTGGTTGCCCAGGTTCTTGGTACGGGCGATGTTGACGACCATGTCGCCGGCCTTGCTGCGCTCGCCCACGATCATGCCCTCGTAGCACTCGGTACCCGGCTCAACAAACAGCTGGCCGCGCTCCTGCAGCGTGCCCAGAGCGTAGGCAACGGCTTTCTCGGTGGTCATGGAGATCATGGCGCCGTTCTGGCGGTTGCCGATCTCGCCGGCGTAAGGACCATACTCCAGGAAGGTGTGGTAGAACACGCCCTCGCCGTGAGTGACGTTCATGATGCGGTTCTTAAGACCCATGATGCCGCGGGTCGGGATCTTAAACTCAAGGTGCGTCACGATGCCCGAGGTATCCATGCTCGTCATGATACCGCCGGAGGTGCCGAAGACCTCAACGACCTTGCCCGAGTACTCGTCCGGGCACTCGACGACGGCCTGCTCGACGGGCTCCATCTTGTTGCCGTTCTCGTCCTTCTTAAACAGAACGCGGGGACGACCGACCTGGAACTCAAAGCCCTCGCGGCGCATAGACTCCATCAGGACGGACAGGTGCAGAATGCCGCGGCCCGAGACCTCGACGCCGCTCTTGTCCTCGAGCTCCTCGATCTTCATGGTCACGTTGTTCTCGGCCTCGTTGAACAGGCGCTCCTTGAGCTGACGGGCGCCCACGATGTCGCCGTCGCGACCGACGAGCGGAGAGGTCGAAGCCTCAAAGACGATGGACAGGGTCGGCGGGTCGATCTCGATGGGCTCGAGCTCAACGGGGTTCTCGGGATCGGTGTAGACATCGCCGATATCGGTGCGGTCGATGCCCACGACGGCAGCGATGTCGCCGGCGCCGACTTCCTGGCACTCGGTACGGCCCAGGTAGTCGAAGGTAAAGAGCTGCTTGACGGTAGCGGTGGCGCTGGAGCCGTCGTTCTTCACAACCAGAATCTGGTCGCCCTGGTGGATGGTGCCGGAGTACACGCGACCGATGCCGATACGGCCAACGAAGTTGGAGTGGTCGATAGTCACGCACTGCATGGCCAGCGGGGAGTTCTCGTCAACCTCGGGCGCGGGCATGTCGTCGATGATCATATCGAGCAGCGGATACATGTCCATGTTGCCGTCGTTGGGGTCAAGGCGGGCAAAGCCATTCATGGCGCTGGCGTAGACCACGTGCTCCATGGCGAACTCAAGCTGGTCGTCGGTGGCGCCCAGGTCAGCCATCAGGTCCAGGCAGTCGTTGTAGGCCTTCTCGGGGTTGGCGCCCGGGCGATCAATCTTGTTGATGACGATCATGATCTTGAGGCCGGTGTCGATGGCGTGACGCAGCACGAAGCGGGTCTGGGGCATGGGGCCCTCAAAGGCATCGACCAGCAGCAGGGCGCCGTCGGCCATACGCAGCACGCGCTCGACCTCGCCGCCAAAGTCAGCGTGGCCCGGTGTGTCGATGACGTTGATCTTAACGTCCTTGTACTCGATAGAGATGTTCTTGGCGAGAATCGTAATGCCGCGCTCACGCTCCTGGTCGTTAGAATCCAGGACGCGGTCCTCGACCTGCTGGTTGGCACGGAAGGCGTCCGTGGCACGCAGGAGCTTGTCGACCATCGTCGTCTTGCCGTGGTCGACGTGAGCGATGATGGCGATGTTCCTCAGATTGTCTACGCGCATGTAGTTCCCCTATCTTCTATCTATATACAACCGGCACGCGTATGCGACCCACCCAGCAATGCAACGCTCGGCGGGAATATTGAGCCTTTTACCGAAAACTCGTTTATTTTAGCGATTTTAGATGAGAGGGGTTTCCTCACCTGCAGGTTCAGGGTCGCTCCACATAAAACCATCGCCGGCGCCCATGCCCTCATACAGCACATATGCCGAAAAACCACTCTCGAGCGTTGTCTCAAAGAAGCTCACGAGCAGGGCGTCATGGTAGCCGCCATCGATCTCGACACAACCGGTATAGCCGATGGCGTAACGGGCGATACGGCCCAGGCCCTCGTCCTTAAGACCCATCTTGTGCTCGGAGATAAAGTTGGTGGCGGCCTCGAGGCACGCCTCTTCGCCGTCCTCGTCGAGTGCCGCCAGATAGCGGTTGGACGCGGCGTCCTCGATCGCAACGACAACGCCCGGATTCTCACCAGCGGCGAGATCGTCCAAAAAGGCCCCGATGAGGTCGCACACCATGGCGTCGAGCTCGGCGGAGACGTTACCGGCGTCCTGCATATCCTGTGCCATCTTTAGACCTTCCCATCGAGTCTGGCGTCGTTACAGTTCTTGTGCCTCGGCAGCGATCTTGGCGGCAGCGTCGCGGGCGCGCACCATATCCATCGCGCGCTTGTCGAGCACCTTGATCTGACTGGTCAGCATGACCGCATCGACCACGCCCCAGATCACGAGGCCCGTAGAGATCGAAAACCCAAGCGCACCAACTGTACCACGAAGGCGCGAGCAGATTGCCGCGACAAGGACGGAGACGACAGCCATCTTGATAAACGAGCCGCGGCGTTCGCGAAGCGTGCGGGCCTGCGTCACATAGGCAATGCGAGCCGCCTCAGAAGCCTCCGAGCGCATCTGGGCCTCGCGGGCGATCGCAACCGCCTCGGCCGACATACCGCCGGCCATCAGCGAACGCTCCGCATCCTGGCCGCCCCGCATTTAGAAGTCATCGGGGGAGAGCGTATGGACGAACTCGTCGAACTTCTCGAACTCCTGCTCGTCGTCAACTTCCTCGGCATGGGCAGAAACGGTGCCCAGGCGATTCATGATGTCGTCCTCCACAAACATGGGGGCATTGCTGCGCACGGCAAGGGCAATGGCATCACTGGGACGGGCGTCGATCTTGCGCTCGTCACCATCGGCCAGTACGACGATCGTCGCGTAGAACACCGGCGGCTCGGCGCGAACGATCTCGATGCGCTCGAGCTTGGCGCCCAGGGCGCTAACAGTATCGAGCAGCAGGTCATGGGTAATCGGGCGCTCGGCGCGGCCGCTATCGATGCCACGGCTAATGGCAGCAGCCTCAAACGAACCAGTCTGAATGGAAAGGGAACGCAACGGCGCGGGCGAGTCCGATTTGCTGCAGCGCTCGCGAAGCACGATAAGCGATGGCACGGGACCGGCGGCCATGACGATGGTCTCTATGTCGACACGAACCATGGAACACCTCCGGTACGTAGCGGTTAACACGCGGCGCCTTCGCCGCATTGAATAGCTATACTACCCAATCTTTCGCACAGCACACAAAACCAAAATGAGATTTATCGCAGACAAGAAAAAAGCCCCGAGGCAACGCCTCAGGGCTCTTCACAGTTTTGATGGTGGACCTGACAAGATTCGAACTTGTGACCTCCCGGTTATCAGCCGGACGCTCTAACCAACTGAGCTACAGGTCCATCATGGTGGAGGTTAGGGGGATCGAACCCCTGACCTCAGGCTTGCAAAGCCCGCGCTCTCCCAGCTGAGCTAAACCCCCACGGAGACAGTAATAAACACCCCAGCGGCGACTCGGCTCTCGCTGGGGTGTTTATTGCGAAAGAAAGTGGTGGACCTGACAAGATTCGAACTTGTGACCTCCCGGTTATCAGCCGGACGCTCTAACCAACTGAGCTACAGGTCCATCGCGCAAGGGATATATTAGACGAGTCATTACGCGCGCGTCAACAACTTTTTTGAAAATCTTTGGGAGGGGTGGTCGCTGGGCTGGCGAGATGGTTTTGGTTTGTCGCGAGTTCCGCACGCAAAGAAGGCCACTTAATGTGGCCTTCGTCTTGCGCAGG
>CAJKEF010000102.1 GCA_905198825.1 uncultured Collinsella sp.
CCCCGCGCCGGCGGTCTTTTTCTGCCGATGGGCCATAAAAGTGCACGCATTTGCGGAGAGCCTGTTGACGATAGTCAAAACTCGGACTAATCTAGAGACACAAAATTGGTCAAAAATCGGACAATCGAATGGTGGGATAGATGAATAGCGCGGTTACACTGGTCGACTTCGACCGGTTGCTCAATGGACTCGACCATATCTATTCGGAGTTCTCGCGCGCCTGCGGCCTTTCGGACTGCGCTTACTGGATGCTCGTCGATACCAGCACGGCGGGCGGCAGTATTGCCGTAAGCCGTCTGACAAGCGAATGGTTCTACAGCAAGCAGACCATCAACTCTGCAATTAAAACCTTGACGGCGCGGGGGTTCGCAACGTTGGAGTTTGCCGAAGGCAGCCGTAAGAACAAGGTTGTGAGCCTGACCGAAGAGGGCAGGCGATTTGCCGAGCGTTATGCGCTGCCGGCACTCAAGGCCGAGCAGCGAGCCTTTGGCGCGCTTGAGCCGTGTGAGCAGCGCGAGATTATGCGCTTGATCGGCAAATTCTCTCAGGTGCTCGGCGAGGAGTGCGATGTCTTTAAGCAGCATATCGCTGCCGAGAGCCAAGCCGAGAATCAAGGTGAGGGGGAGTCGTGCGACTGTTAATGAGGTTTCTAAAGCCCTATCGAGGGCTTGTCGCAGTGACGCTGCTGGTGCTGCTGGTGGATAACGTCGGTACGCTGTTGGTTCCCACGATGCTGGCGAACATGGTCAACACCGGTATTACCACGGGCGATGTCGACTATATTTTACGCAACGGCCTGTACATGCTTATCGCGACCGGCATGGCCAGCGGCGGCACGGTGCTGGGCTGCTATCTTTCGGCGCGCCTGGCCGCCAACGTGGCCTGCGATATCCGCAATGCCGTGTACGACAAATCGCTCGAGCTCGCGGCCAGCGATTTTGAGCGCTTTGGCACCGGATCGATGATCACGCGCTCGCTCAACGACATCAACGTGATTCAGCAGGCTATCCTGCAGACGATTCAGCTGGTGCTGCCCGTGCCGTTTTTGGCTGTGGCGGGCATCATCTTCGCCTGGTTTATCGATCCCGCCATGGGCACGCTTCTGGGCGTAGTCGTTGCGATTGTGCTGGTGGCGGCGGTCTTTACGGTTGCCAACGCGGCGCCGATTTTTATGCGCCTACAGGGCTTTATCGACCGCATGAACGTGGTGCTGCGCGAGAATATCGTGGGCGTGCGCGTCATCCGCGCGTTTAACAAGGAGCGCCACGAGGAACGGCGTCTGGACGAGGTGTTTAGCGAATACGCCGCCAACGCCATCAAAGTCAACCACCTGTTTGTGGGCCTCGACAGCTCAAGCTTCTTTTTGATGAACATCGCCGAGGTGGCGGTGCTGTGGGTGGGCGGCAACCGCGTAGGCGCCCACGCCATGCAGATTGCGAGTATCTCGGCGGTGCTGGAGTATGCAATTCTGATCCTGTTCTTTGTGATGATGGCCCAGATGGTGGTGCTGACGCTTCCGCGTGCCGCGGCATGCCTAAGCCGTGCACACCAAGTGCTGGAGATTGAGCCGAGCATCGTCGATGGCCAGCGTACGCTTGATGCGGCCGCGTCCGACTCAAAGGACGGGGTCGATGCGGTTGCCGTGTTCGATCACATGTCGTTTCGCTTTGACGATGCCGACGAGGACACCCTGTGCGACCTGAGCTTTGCCTGTCGCCGCGGTCAGACGACTGCGATTGTGGGCTCGACAGGCTCGGGCAAGTCGACGGTGGCAAAGCTTCTGCTGCGCTTCCACGATGCCACCAAGGGCGCCATTCGCTTGGACGGCATCGATCTGCGCGAGCTTTCGCAAGATGAGATCCGTGGACACATCGCCTATGTGCCGCAGAAGGCGTGGCTGTTCTCGGGCACCGTGGCAAGTAATCTGCGCTTTGGCAACGAGGACGCGACCGAGGCGGACATGCTTCACGCGCTTGAGGTTGCCCAGAGCACCTTTGTGCTCGATCAGCCGCAGGGGCTCGATACCCCGGTTGCCCAGGGCGGTACGAACTTTTCGGGCGGCCAGCGGCAGCGCCTGGCCATTGCTCGCGCGCTCATGAAGCGCGCCGACCTGTATATCTTCGACGACAGTTTTTCTGCTCTGGACTTTAAGACTGATGCCGCCCTGCGCCATGCGTTGCAAGACGAGACGCGTGACGCTGCGGTGCTCATCATCGCGCAGCGCATCTCGACGATCTTGCACGCCGACCAGATTGTCGTGCTCAAGGACGGCGAGGTTGTGGGCTTGGGCACGCATGACGAGCTTATGGAAACATGCGAGGTGTACCGCGCCATCGCGGAATCGCAAATGAAGGGAGGTGAGTAGCATGGCCGAGGAGCTCAAGAAGCAGGGCGGCGTTGATGACGCCGTTGCCGCGGGGTTGGTCGAGGAAACGGTTGCCGTGGCACCCGAGCTGGATGACGCCGCCAAGGCTGCAGCCGAGCGCGAGGCTCGCCGCCAAGCGCTCTACGAGGAAAACGAGCGCGCCGAGGACGAGCGCGCCCGCGCTGAGGCAGAGCGCATGCGCGATGTGGACGACGAGGACGAGGACGAGACGCCCCGTGATACTTGGGCGACGGTGCGCCGCCTGTGGAGCGAGGCTGCCGGCGACCATTGGCGCTTCTATATCGTGTTCGCGAGCATTGTGTTCTATGTCATCTTTAACACCGCCGCGCCGGCATATAGCGCCCGCGTGATTGATGAGCTGTGGGGCCACATTCAGGTGGCGTTTGCCAACGGAACCACCTTCAACATCACTTGGGAGAACTGCGGCAAGACCATCTTCGTCTACTTTATGATCTGGACTGCCGCTGCCTCGTTCTATGCGCTCCAGAGCTTTTTGATGTCGAGCGTTGCCGAACGCCTTAACCTGCGCCTACGCAACCGCATCGCACAAAAGCTCAACCGTCTGCCGCTCGCCTACTTTGACGCGCATCGCCCCGGAGAAGTGGTCAGTCGCGCGACCAACGACTTGGACAAGATGTCCGAGAGCATGCAGCGCGGACTGCTGCAGCTGCTGGTGTCGATCGGCACCGTGGTGGGCGCCGTGAGCGTGATGTTCGTGTTTAGCGTGCCGCTCACGCTCGTCTTTTTGTTCTTTATGGCGCTGTCGCTGCTGATGACCAAAGTGGTCTCGCGTCGCACACATGACGTGACCGGCGAGCGCCAGGAGTGGGTGTCCAAAATCACGAGCGCGGTCGAGGAAGGCTATTCGGGCCGTTTGGTGATTCGTGCATTCAACCGCGAGCGCCAGAGCTCTGCCGAGGTGCACGAGGCCTCGGGCGAGCTGGCGCGCGTGAGCACCAAGGCCGACTTTATGATCAATGCCGTCGGCCCTGCGGTGCGCTTTATCGGCCGCTTGGCGCAGATCGTGATTGCACTGGTGGGCTGCAGCATGCTGGTCGCCGGTCACATGACCGTCGGCGTGTTCCAGGCGTTCTTCCAGTTTATCTACGAGGCGTCCGAACCCATGACGCAGCTGTCGTTCACTTTCAACTCGCTGCAGAGCGCACTGGCGAGTGCGGAGCGCGTGTTCGACCTGCTCGATGAGCCCGAGATGGAAGCCGATCCGCTGCCGGACGAGGCCGCCAAGCTGCCGGGTCGCGTAGAGGGCCGTGTCTCCTTTGAGCACGTGCGCTTTGGTTATTCGCCCGACAAGCCACTTATGCGCGACGTGTCGTTTACCGCCGAGCCGGGCCAGAAGATTGCCGTGGTGGGAACCACGGGCGCAGGCAAGACGACGCTCATCAACCTGCTCATGCGCTTTTACGAGATCGACGGTGGCCGCATTACGCTCGACGGTGTGGATACGAGCCGCATGGATCGCGGCGAGCTGCGTCAGCAGTTTGGCATGGTGCTGCAAGACGCCTGGCTGTTCGACGGCACGATTGCCGAGAACATCGCCTACGGCTGCCCCGAGGCGACGCACGATGAGATCGTGACGGCCGCACGCGCCGCGCAGGTCGACTTCTTTGTGCGCACCATGCCGCAGGGCTACGACACGCGCGTGGCCAACGATGCCGAAAGCATCAGCCAGGGCCAGCGTCAGCTGCTGACAATCGCACGCGTGCTGCTCAACAACCCGGCGATTCTAATCCTGGACGAGGCGACCTCAAGCGTGGACACGCGTACCGAGCTTGCTATCGGCCGTGCCATGGACGCGCTTATGCGCGGGCGCACGAGCTTTGTGATCGCGCATCGCCTGTCGACAATCGTGGACGCCGACCTGATCTTGGTCATGGACCACGGCAACATTATCGAGCAGGGCACGCATAAGGAGCTGCTCGCAGCCGAGGGCGCTTATGCCGACCTCTATCTGAGTCAGTTCGCATAATGTGACAAAGGGACAGTCCCGCATGTCACATCAAAAAGAAAGGCGCGCCGGGGATGGATTCCCTGGCGCGCCTTCTTGCGTTGATGCCGATGTCGTTTTGTGCCGCTTGCGTTCCTAGCGTTCGTCCACGAGCTTTGCGACGAGGGCTTTGAGCTCGGCCACCTCTCGCTCGAGTTCCTTGACGCGGCGGGCGTTCTCGGTGATGCCCTGGCGGTTGAGGGCACTCTGCTCGGCGGCGTCATCGGGCATGTACTCGCGATGCTGCTTGGCGTCGAAGCTCTCCTCGAACACGCGGCAGCCGTTGCGCTTGATGATGCGCCCGGGCACGCCCACGACGGTGCAGTTGTCGGGCACGTCCTTAACGACGACTGAGTTGCCGCCGATCTTGACGTTGTTGCCGATGCGGATGTTGCCGAGCACCTTGGCGCCCGTGCCCACGGTGACGTTGTTGCCGAGCGTTGGGTGACGCTTGCCGGTTTCGTTGCCGGTACCGCCGAGCGTGACGCCTTGGTAGAGCACGCAGTTGTCGCCCACAATGGTGGTCTCGCCGATGACGACGCCCATGGCGTGGTCGATAAAGAAATGCTTGCCGATCTGTGCGGCGGGATGAATCTCGACGCCGGTGATGTGGCGGGTGATTTGCGAGAGCACGCGGGCGAGCGAGCGATGACCGTGCTCCCAGAGCCAGTGCTCGGGCACGTGGTTCCACTTGGCGTGCAGGCCGGGATAGGAAAGGAAGATGACCAGACCGTTTTGCGCGGCGGGGTCCTGCGCCTGGACGGTCTTGATGTCCTCGCGAATGGTATTGATAAAGCTCACCGGCCGCCCTCCCTTAGCGCCGTGACAATGCGATTCAATAAAGTATAGCGATTCGCTAGGGATTAGGAAGAACAATCTTGGCAGCTTTGCACGACAGGTGTCAGTTATGCAAACTTGCTGGTAATGGAGTCATGCTTTTGTGGGGTTGCGCACGAGGGGGCACCGCAACCGTATACTGGTCAACTTGGACGTGTCCGCGCCCACAACTGAGAGGTTTT
>CAJKEF010000103.1 GCA_905198825.1 uncultured Collinsella sp.
CGGCCATGCGGGGCGCGGGGTTGCCGGGCCAGGGCTCGGCAGCACAACCCTTGGTGGTGATGGCGCCCAGCTGGGAAACATCAAAGAAGTTCTGGAACTGCCAACCGTAGCCAAAGGTACCGGCTGCGGTGTTGATGGGGTTCTGCATCTTGACGCCGCCGAAATCGACGGCCATGTTCACGGTACCCACTAGAAGACCACCACCTTGGAAGCATCAAACACGGGGCCGCACATGCAGGCGCCCTTCATACCGTCGACCGTCTCGACATTGCAGGTGTTGCAGGCGCCAAAGCCGCAGCTCATCATACGCTCGAGCGACACCTCGCAGTACGCACCGGCCTCGGCGGCAGCGGCGGCGACTTTCTTCATCATGACGGCGGGGCCGCAGCTGGCGACGTAGTCGTAACCGCCCTCGCCGAGCAGCTCGGCTGCCGGGTCGGTGCAAAAACCGTGCGTGCCCAGCGTGCCATCGTCGGTGCACACGTTAACCGTGGCGCCCAGCGCGCGGAACTCATCGACACCCACGGCCTTGGAAGCGGTGCCAAAGCCCAGGCACACGTCGACATCCACGCCCTGCTCGGCAAGCTTGCCGGCGAGGCAGAGCACGGGCGGAACGCCGATGCCGCCCGCCACGAGCAGCGCCTTCCTGGTGCCCTCGGGAACAAGCCAGCCGCGGCCGCCAGGGCCCAACAGGTTGGACTTGGAGCCGGGGGCCATCTGCGACAGACGACGGGTGTCGTCACCCACGACGGCGTACCACAGCTCGACGGTGCCGGCCTGGGCGTCGGCGCGATAGAAGCTCAGGGGCACGCGAAGCAGCGAGGACGCATCGCCGGGCACGGCAATGTTCACAAACTGACCGGGCTTGAGCGCACTTGCAAGCTTGGGGGCCGAGATGACGAGCGAGAAGATGCCGTCGGCGATCTCCTGGTTCGAGACGACCTCGAAGTCGTGCATGCGTGCAGTGGAAGGTGTGGGCATAGACGCTCCAATCCCCCATGCGATTGCATGGTCAAAACGAACAGAAAGCGCGGCACCGCAAGGGCACCGCGCACAAAAGCGATAAGGCTATGCTAGCAGATGCAGCCGTCGGCAAGCGTCTGTTTACCGCCGACAAACACATCGGTGGCACGACCGGTAAGCGTGCGGCCGGCGAAGCCGGAGTTCTCGGCACGCGACTCGTAACCGCCCTCGCCAACCGTCCAGGTTGCGGCGGGGTCGAACACGGTCAGGTCGGCAACGGAGCCCGCCTTGACCTGAACCTGGTCGAGGCCCAGAATCTCACGCGGCTTGATGGCCATGAGCTCGACCATGCGGCCCACGCTCATCTTGCCCGTGTTGACCAGCTCGGTGAGCACGAGCGACAGCGAGGTCTCGAGGCCGATCATGCCAAAGGGTGCGAGCTCGAACTCGCGGGCCTTCTCCCACGGAGTGTGCGGAGCGTGATCGGTGACGATAACGTCGACGGTACCGTCGATGACACCCTGACGGATGGCCTCGGCGTCCTCGTCGGTGCGCAGCGGCGGATTGACCTTGAGCGAGGTGTTGTAGGTCTCGTCCAGGTCGTTCTCGGTCAGGAACATGTGGTGCGGGGTGGCCTCGCAGGTAACCTGAACGCCAGCGGCCTTACCGGCACGCACGATTTCCAGGCCATGGGCGGTGGAGATGTGCTGGATGTGCAGCTTGGCACCGGTCAGCTTGGCGATCTCGATGTCGCGGGCGATCTGAAGCTCCTCGCCGGCAGCCGGCCAGCCCTCGAGAGCCAGACGGGTCGAGACCTTGCCCTCGTTGATCTGGCCGTGGCCGACCAGGTCCTCGTCCTGGCAGTGGCTCATAAATACCTTGCCGAACATCTTGCCGTAGTCCATGCAGCGACGGAGCATGCCCGCGCCCTGCACGCCGCGACCGTCGTCGGTGAAGGCGACGGCGCCGTGGGCGACCATATCGCCCATCTCGGACATGGCCTCGCCCTTAAGACCGCGGGTCATGGCACCCGACGGATAGACGCGGCAGTGACCGACCTCGGCAGCGCGGGACTTGACGAACTCCACGACGGTACCGTTATCGGTGACGGGATCGGTGTTGGGCATGGCGCACACGCCGGTGAAGCCGCCCTTAGCAGCTGCGCGGGTGCCGCTCTCGATGTCCTCTTTGACCTCGTAGCCGGGCTCGCGAAGGTGAACGTGCATATCCACCAGGCCGGGGACGAGGTACTTGCCGGAAAGGTCGCGGACCTCGGCTCCCTCGACGGTGAGATTCTCGCCGACCTCGGCGATCTTATCGCCGTCAATCAGGACGTCAACGACACCATCAAGCTCGACGGACGGGTCGACGACGTGGGCATTCTTAAGAAGCAAGGCCATTATCGGCACCTCCAAGCAGCAGATACAGGATAGCCATACGCACGCAGATACCGGCGTAGACCTGCTCCAGGATGACGGAGCGTTGCGGGTGGTCGGCCATATAGGAGTCGAACTCGACGCCGCGGTTGATGGGGCCCGGGTGGCAGATGATCGCATCGGGCTTCATGAGCTTCTCGCGGTCCTTGGTCAGGCCGAAGAGCTTGTGGTACTCGCGAATGGTCGGGAACGGGGCACCCTCGAGGCGCTCCTGCTGTACGCGCAGCATGTAGACGACGTCCAGCTCGGGCAGGACGGAATCGAGGTCGCTCGTCACGTGGTCGCAGCCCAGGACCTCGGGCGCCGGCGGCAGCAGCGTGCCGGGGGCGACGGCGTAGGTCTCGCAGCCCATGATCTTAAGGGCGGGGATCAGCGAGCCGCAGACGCGGGAGTGGGCGATATCGCCGACGACGGCGACCTTCAGACCGTGGAAGTCACCCTTGTGCTCCCAGATGGTGTACAGGTCGAGCAGGGCCTGCGTGGGATGGTTGTGCTTGCCGTCACCGGCGCAGATGACGCTTGCAGGCGAGTTCTGCGTGACGATGTAGGGAGCGCCGGCGTGCTTATCGCGCACGACAATGCAGTCGATCTTATAGGCGTTGAGGGTCTCGACGGTGTCGACGAGGCTCTCGCCCTTGACCGTGGAGGTCGAGGAGCCGCCAAAGTTAAGGCTGTCGGCCGAAAGACGCTTCTCGGCGAGCTCGAAGGAGCTGCGGGTGCGTGTCGAGGGCTCATTGAACATGTTGACGATGGTCTTGCCCTTGAGCGTGGGAACCTTCTTGATGGCACGCTCGTTGACCTCGGAGAACGCCTTGGCGGTCTCGAGGATGAGCTTGATGTCCTCTTCGGAGTACTCGGTAATGTCGATCAGGTGCTTATGGTTGAACGCCACGGTACTACTCACCTCCCAGCGGCGCGGAGCCCACGTGGGAACCCGGCGCGACGTCGTTAATCTCGACGGCGGTGTGGCCGTCGACTTCCTTCATATATAGGTGCACGTTCTCCTCATGCGACGAGGGAACGTTCTTGCCGACAAAGTCCGGCGAGATGGGGAGCTCACGGTGGCCGCGGTCAACGAGAACTGCCAGCTCAATACGGCTCGGACGGCCCAGGTCCATGACGGCGTCGAGAGCGGCGCGGATGGTACGGCCCGTATACAGGATGTCGTCCACCAGCACGACGCGCTTGCCGTCGACGCTGAAGGGAATGTTGGTAGCGTGGATCGCGGGAGCGAAATTGGTCGCATAGTCATCGCGGTAGAAGCTGATGTCCAGGCTGCCGAGCGGAACGTCGACGCCCTCGATCTCCTTGATCTCCTCGGCGAGCTTCTTTGCCAGAAGGTCGCCGCGCGTGACGATGCCGACCAGAGCGAGGTCTTCACAGCCCTCGTTGCGCTCGAGAATCTCGTGCGCGATGCGGGTCATCGCTCGATTGACGGCGGTCTCGTCCATGATGACCGCCTTGGGGGAAGTCGTGCCCATCGATCTCCTTCCTCACATGTCTTGACTGCTGACACAGTCAAAAAAATAGATGCCCGACCGCTCAAAGCGGACCAGACACCCACAGGAAGGGCTGCTCTTTGGCAGCAATGTAATTCCATGTGGGTATCTCGTACCCCTTTAATGGTCAAGGGATAGTGTAGCCAACCTCGAGCTTAATTGCGAGCATAAATACAGAGCAATCCGTAAACGGAGCCCAACACTCCATAAACCTATATATATTTGTGGGACGAGCTTGAAAACCTTGGTTCGAGCTGGCATAATCCCCCCTGCTGCACGTAAATCGGATCTACGTCCAGGGCCGTGGCGTGGGCACTATCGCCAAAAGAGGAATATCTCTGTGTAGATTGCACACAGGGAGTTGCTTCTGTGCTATAGTTCAGGCTTGTTTGTTAACGCGACATGTTCGTTTGTCGCCCAAGGAGGGTCAGTTATGTCCAAAGTTTGCGAAGTTTGCGGTAAGCACCCCGTTGCCGGTCGCTCCATCAGCCACTCTCACCGCGTCACCAACCGTAAGTTCCGCCCCAACATCCAGCGCGTCTACGTCGTCGTCGATGGTCACCGTCGCAAGATGAACGTTTGCTCCACCTGCCTCAAGTCCGGCAAGGTTGCGCGCTCCTAAATAAGGTCTTACCAACAAGTACCTCGGACTCTCCGGGTCAAAGACCTCGCGTTCACATAGAACTTACCAAAGGCGCCCTCCCCTACGGAGGGCGCCTTTTTGCACTCATTCGGGACAGGCTTACATGAGCGAAAACACCCGTGTAAGCCTGTCCCGAATGAGCGGATGAGTGTTTTCCCACTCATTGGGGACAGACTAAGATGGGTGTTTTCACGCATTGGGGACAGACATGACGCACGCATGCGGCGTCCCGATCGGCTCCGGCCCCTATCTCACGCTGCATCCTTCCAGCCTGCAGTAGCCTTGGTCACGCTTGTGGCGCCGATACCGGTGATACGGGCAATTTGCTTGACCGTGAGATGTGCCCGCCTGAGCCTCAGCAGGCAGGCATCGCGTTCGGGGCGTGGCAGGGCCTTGAGCAGCGCAGGATCTATGCTCGGCAGGACTTCGCGCGCAACGGAAAAGGCCTCCTCATCGGGGATCCGCCGGCGTGGAAGAACCTCCACTGACCAGATGCGCCCGGCAACTTCCTCGAGATGCTCGCAATAACGACGAGACCCGCCGACAATATCGAGCATGGGGGCCGCATCACAGATGTCAAAGGGATCGTAGCCCAGCTGATATGCCTTATAGCTTGACCAGCGGTACGCCTCGAGCGAGTCAAGCGCACCCTTCACGGGATTGAGATGAATATAGTCGAGCAGCTGCACTGCCTGCGTGTCCGACTCAACCGGGACCCGCGAATAGCGATTGTCAAACAGATGTCCCGTTCTCCCCGTTTTCCCATTGAAATACTTAGCATATGCCGTCAGCGCGCACTGC
>CAJKEF010000104.1 GCA_905198825.1 uncultured Collinsella sp.
GCACCCCGCGCGAAAGATCGAGCTGTGCAAAACCCAGGTCGGCGGTTGGCGCCGTCTGGATGCGCGTGAGGGCGTCTGCCGGGGCGACTGCTCCGCCGGCAACATCGCTCAGCAACTGCTCAAGATCTCGCTTATCCATATATGTTCCCTTCGACGGCGCAAAGTCTAGCACTCATAGGGTATGTTTCCGAACACTAAGACAAAATTGTTCGGAAACTATAGGACAGACTGATTCAATTGTTAGACGGATCGACTAGTCGCGCAGGATGATGTCCATGGCGAGCATCAGGTTGCGTTCGTCGATGGTAAACGGGGCTGCCTCGCGCGTCTTGGGCTTGGCGCAAAACGCGATGCCCGTGCCCGCGGCCTGAATCATGGGGATGTCGTTGGCGCCGTCGCCGATCGCGACGGTGTGGGCCATGTCGACACCGCACTCAACCGCCCAATCCAGCAGCTGGATGAGCTTGGACTCCTTGGTCACAATGTCGGCAGCTAACTTACCGGTGAGCTTGCCGTCCACGACCTCCAGACGATTGGCCAGACAAAAGTCGATGCCCGCGGCGGCCACGATCTTATCGGCGACCTCGTGAAAGCCGCCGCTTACCACGCCGACCTTCCAGCCCTTGCTGTGTGCCGAGCGCACAAGCTCCAGCGCGCCGGGGGTAAACGTCACGCGCTCAAAGGTGCGCTCGAATACGCTCTCATCCAAGCCGGCAAGCAGCCCCACGCGTTCCTCGAGCGCCTGCTTAAAGTCGAGCTCGCCGCGCATGGCGCGTTCGGTGATCCGCGCAACTTGCTCGCCCACGCCGGCCTCCTCGCCCAACAGGTCGATGACCTCCTGGTTGATGAGCGTGGAGTCGATATCCATAACGATGAGGCGTGCGGTCATGACGGGCCTTTCCGAGTGCGGTTGTATTGGGGCACATTGTCGCACGCCGCGCGCTTGGGCGACGGCCAGGCCGCGTCAATTGTTTCGTCTCCGTCAAGTCTTTGGGCAAGAGCTACTTTTTCGCGGCACATCGACGCGGGTGCGATAAGATAGAACGCCATGCCCGGCTGCGCGGTTTACGCAGGCTGGGCAAATCTGTACGACGCCGCCCGGAACGACACGGGGCGGCACAGATCCATAAAGGAGGATCACTGGTATGAGCCAGACCCGTCCCATTGACGAGCATTCCATGCACACCCGTACCTGCGGCGAGCTTCGCTTCGAGAACGTGGGCGAAGAGGTCACCCTCACCGGTTGGGTGAGCCGTCGCCGCGACCACGGCGGCCTTATCTTCTGCGACCTTCGCGACCGCGAGGGCATCACGCAGCTCACCTTCGACCCCGAGCACTCCGACGGCGATGCCTTTAAGATCGCCGAGACCATGCGTCCCGAGTGGCCCATCAAGATCCACGGCGTCGTGCGCGCTCGTGGCGAGGAGACCACCAACACCAAGCTCGCGACCGGCGAGATCGAGGTCCTGACCGACCACGCCGAGGTGCTCAACACTTCCGTTACCCCGCCGTTCCAGATCGAGGACGGCATCGAGACCAGCGAGGACACCCGTCTGCGCTATCGCTATCTGGACCTCCGTCGTCCCGAGATGATGGCCAACCTCAAGCTGCGTTCCGACTTTACCTTTGCCATTCGCGAGGCGCTGCACAACCGTGAGTTCATGGAGGTCGAGACGCCCTCCCTGTTTAAGTCCACGCCCGAGGGTGCCCGCGACTTCATCGTTCCCAGCCGTATTCAGCCGGGCAACTTCTACGCCCTGCCGCAGTCCCCGCAGCTCCTGAAGCAGCTGCTCATGGTCGGTGGTGTCGAGCGCTACTACCAGGTTGCCAAGTGCTTCCGCGACGAGGACCTGCGCGCCGACCGCCAGCCCGAGTTCACCCAGGTCGATATCGAGATGTCCTTCGTGGACCAGAACGATGTCATGAGCGCGCTCGAAGAGGTTCTTGCCGATGCTTTCGGTCGCATGGGCGTCGAGATGCCCACGCCGCTGCGCCGCATGAACTACTGGGATGCCATGGACACCTATGGCTCCGACAAGCCCGATACCCGCTATGGCATGCACCTGGTCGACCTGACCGACATCTTTGCCAACTCCAAGTTCAAGGTCTTTGCGACCGCCGCAAACGAGGAGGGCTCTGTCGTCAAGGCCATCAACGCCAAGGGCGCCGGTGCCTGGGCACGTGCCAAGATCGATAAGCTCGCCGGCGTGGCCTCCACGTTTGGCGCCAAGGGCCTGGCCTGGATCGCCTTCCGCGAGGACGGCTCCATCAACAGCCCCATCGTCAAGTTCTTCTCGGACGAGGAGATGGCGGCTCTGCGCGAGCGCATGGACGTCGAGCCTGGCGACCTCGTGATGTTCGCCGCCGGCCCGCGCCTGCTCTCTGACGAGATCCTGGGCGGCATGCGTTCCCACATGGCCAACGCACTCGAGATCAAGCGTGAGGGCCACGACTTCCTGTGGGTCGTCAACTTCCCGCTGTTCCACTGGGATGAGGACCGCAAGGCTTACGCTGCCGAGCACCAGCCCTTCACTCTGCCGACCGAGACCGACATCGCCAAGATCGAGGCCGACCCGTTGGCAGCCGGCTCCTGCACCTACGACTTTGTCATGGACGGCTTTGAGGCCGGTGGCGGCGGTATGCGTATCCACAACGCCGAGATGCAGATGTCCATGCTCAAGCTCCTGGGCTTTACCGAGGAGCGTGCCGAGTCTCAGTTCGGCTTCCTCATGGAGGCCCTCAAGTTTGGTGCGCCCCCGATGGGCGGTTTCGCTCTGGGCCTGGACCGCGTGTGCATGCTGCTCACCGGTTCCGACTCCATCCGCGACGTCATGGCGTTCCCCAAGACGGCCAGCGGCTCCGACCTCATGTCGGGCGCTCCGAGTGCCGTTAGTGGCGCCCAGCTCAAGGACGTCAGCCTGCGCCTGATGTAGGCGAGCGACTACATATTGCCTGTTGCGAGGGAAGGACGCGTGCCTTCCCTCGTTTTTTGTGGAACGGGGGTGCGCCGGTAACGTACAATAACTACCACGTGGCTGGGTTTTGCCGGCCGAATGTGCGATGTCGTGGGAGGGGACATGGTCGAGTTTACAAAGACGATTAAAGATCCGTTGGGACTACATGCCCGCCCGGTTGCGCTGCTCTATGACATCATTGCCAAGCATCGTAGCGACGTGTCAGTCAGTATCGGCGACCGGCATACCGATGGCCGCGACGTTATAGGGCTCATGGCACTCTGCGGCGAATGTGGCGAAGACGTCGTGTTCCGCGTTTCGGGCGTGGATGAGGCCTCCTGCGTCACGTCGATTAGAAATCTCTCGCTCTAAGCATGATAGGACGCGGTAAAGGATGATCCTTTACCGCGCCTTTTGTTTTGTTTCGTATAGGAAACTTTTTCGAAATCTGAAGAGGGACCCTTTCCAAAAAGTTAACCACGTGTTAGTTTACTAAAGCGAACATAGATGTGGTTAACTTTTACCGCGTCGATGTTGAGGACGAACTGACGTTAGGAGCCACTCATGTCTTGCGGACCGCAGATGCCGGCTATGCCGCTTTCGATGGTAAAAGCGGGCGAAACCGTGCGCGTGTCTCGCGTAAAGGGCAATGAGGACATGAAGCACCACCTCAAGGACCTCGGCTTTGTCGAGGGCAGCGAAATTCACGTGGTGAGCTCGAGTGGCGCCAATATCATCGTCACGGTGCTGGGCGCACGCTTTGGTATCGATTCCAAGGTTGCCATGCACATCATGACCGTCGGTTAGTTCGCAGCATTTGATAAAAACCGAAAGGGGGAAAAGAATATGAAGACGTTGGGTGACGTTAAGGTGGGCGAGAGCTCTACCATCGTCAAGCTTCACGGCGAGGGCGCGCTTCGCCGTCACCTTATGGACCTGGGCCTCATCAAGGGCACTTCGTTCAAGGTCGTGAAGGTTGCACCGCTCGGTGATCCGGTCGAGATCAACGTGCGCGGCTACGAGCTTTCCATCCGCAAGGAGGAGGCTGCCGTCGTCGAGGTCCAGTAAGGGCCCGCTGCGAATATTTCTGCAGATAAAGTTAGGTTTTTCTAACTTAATGCAGCATCTTTGAAGCACATTATCCAGCCTGCGCGGAGAAAGCAGCGCAGGCACACAAGGAAGAAGGATTGAATGGCGGATTCTCAGATCCATGTCGCGCTGGCGGGTAACCCCAACTGCGGCAAGACCACGCTTTTCAACCTGATCACCGGCGCCAACGGCTACGTTGGCAACTGGCCCGGCGTCACGGTTGAGAAAAAGGAGGCCAAGCTCCTAAGCGACAAGAACGTTACCATCACGGACCTCCCTGGCATCTACTCGCTTTCCCCCTACAGTCCCGAGGAGCAATGCTCGCGCGATTACCTCATGAGCGGCGAGCCCGATGTTGTCGTCCAGGTTGTCGACGCCACCAACCTCGAGCGTAACCTGTATCTGGCGCTTCAGGTTATCGAGACCGGCCTGCCCGTGGTCGTTGCCCTCAACATGGCCGACCTGGTCGAGAAGAACGGCGATAAGATCGACACGGACAAGCTTTCCAAGAAGCTCGGCTGCCCGGTCATGATGATCTCGGCTCTTAAGAACAAGGGCATCAAGGAGCTGTTCGAGCAGGTCAAGAAGTCCGCTGCTTCCAAGGGCCAGGTGCCGGAGCACAAGTTCGATTCCTCCATCGAGGACGTTCTGGACCACATCGAGAATAACCTGCCTGCGAGCGTTCCCGCCAACAAGCGCCGCTACTACGCTGTCAAGCTGTTTGAGCGTGATGCGGACGCCTGCAAACTCATCAACCTCACCAAGGAGAAGGCCGCTCGCGTGGAGCAGCTGGTCGCCCAGTGCGAGCAGGACTGCGACGACGACGCCGAGTCCATCATCACCGGCGAGCGTTACGGCGTGATTGCCCACATCATTGACGAGTGCCTCACCAAGGCTCCGGCAAAGATGAGCACCTCCGAGAAGATCGACCGCGTGGTTACCAACCGTATCCTGGGCCTGCCGATCTTTGTGGTCATCATGTTCTGCGTGTACTACATTGCCGTTTCCACCCTGGGCGGCACGGTGACCGACTTTACCAACGACCAGCTCTTCGGTACCGACGGTTGGTATGTGCTCGGCCAGGGCCGCGACGCCTACGATGAGGCTGTCGAGGCCGCGGGTGACGACGCCGACTCGGTCGACCCGGCGCAGTATGGCCCGTATGTTCCGGGTATTACCACCATGGTCCACGACGCCCTTGTGGCGGGTGGCACCGAGGACGGTGGCTTGGTCGATTCGCTGGTCTGCGACGGCATCGTCGGCGGTCTGGGCGCCATCTTCGGCTTTGTGCCGCAG
>CAJKEF010000105.1 GCA_905198825.1 uncultured Collinsella sp.
TGAGCATCGTCAGCTGCAGTTTGGGCAGCTCAACCGTCACATCCTTTTCGGTCAGACGCCACGGGATCTCAGGATGACGACGCATGGTTCCGGTGCCCGAGCACGGCGCATCGATAAACACGGTATCGAACTTGACCCGCTCACCGCGCATGGCATCAAACGATGTCAGTACTTCATCAAGCTCGCAGGCATCACCCGAAACCGTACGAACGCCCTGAATATCGGCCTTATGAAGGCGAGCGAGATTCAGATCGCACTTACGGTCATGAAGATCAAGTGCCGTATGCTGACGCTCATAGCCGGCGCGCTTGGCCTGGCACATCATCACATAGGTCTTGGTACCGCGACCGGCACCAATCTCAAGGCAGCTTCCGGGGCGCGTGGCAGCTGTGGCGATGAGCTGCGCGTTGAGGTCAGATGCCACCGCGGCAGCACGCTCAAACACACCGGAAGCAACGGTAACCTGGGCATCAACCGGAGCATGGCAGCCCGGGAAGACAGGTGCGACGAGCTGCGAGATATACGGATCGGGCTTAGTCGCAAAGGCGTTCTCATGCAGGGCCAGCGGCGCGGGGGCCAGATTACCGGCAAAGTTAAGCGCGCCCTCCGGTGTGTCAAACGAAGCCATAATGCGAGCGCACAGCCAACGCGGTAGACCCATCAGGCGTGACAGAAGAACCAAGCGTCGCTCAGACTCGTCTACATCGGACGCAGCGGCAAAGTCATCAACATTGTCCGCAACCTTATGCAGCACGGCATTGGCCAAACCGGCGGCAGACTTAGCTCCGCTGCGCACCAGCTCAACACCCTGACTTACGGCAACGCGGCCAGGGGTATGAAGGTAGAGCATCTCGAAGGCCGAGATACGAAGCGCCATGCGAACACGCGGCGCAACCTTTTTAGGCTTATCGAGAAACTGGTCGAGCAGCTCGTCCAAAATACCCTGCGTGGCGGCCACACCAAGCGCCAAGCGGGCGGCAAAAGCGGAATCGCGCTGGTCAATAGCCTTGGCCGATGCGCGAGAGGACAGCACGTCGCGCGCATACATGCCACGGCGATCGGCCTCCATTAGCACATCGAGCGCAAGCTTGCGCGCGGGAGACAACTTGCTCATGACAGAACACCCCACGAAAGATCGACGCCCTGCAGCCCAGCAGCCCAAGCAGAAGCGACCATAGCACGCTTGCCATCGGGCTTAACCTCGAGCAACTCAACCGAGCCATCGGAAAGACCCAGATAAACACGCTTGGCCTTAACGAGAACCTGACCCTCGCCAAGCGACACATCAGCCGGCGCAGCATCGAGCACGCGCACGGTCTTGCCGGCAATCACGCAACGGGCGGGAGCGGTATCGGACGAGGCCAGCACATGACGCACGCAATCAAGCGCTGCCATTTGCGGATCCAGGCGCATCTCCTGCTTAGAAATCTTGGCAGCATGGGTAACGAGCGCCTCATCCTGTTCAGTCCACACGGCGGTACCATCGGCAAGAGAAGGAAGCGTACCGGCAAGCAGGTTGCCGCCAAGCTCACCAAGCTCCATGGTCAGCGCCTCAGCATGCTTACCGGCAACCGACGTGGAAACCTGAGCACAATAAGCGCCAGTATCCACGCCATGCCCGATGCGCATGATAGAAACGCCAGCAACCTCATCACCAGCAAGAATGGCACGCTGAATGGGAGCAGCGCCACGCCAACGAGGCAGCAGCGAAGCATGAACATTCACAATACCAAGCGGCGCCATATGCAGCACCTCATCGGGCAAAATGCAGCCATAGGCAGCCACGCAGAATATATCAGCCTGCGCAGCCTGGAGTGTATCAACTACCTCCGGCGTCATACGATTGGCTTCAACAACCGGTAACCCCAGCTCAAGCGCCTTGGCCTTAACAGGAGAAGGCTCAAGCTTCTTACCACGCCCACGAACAGCATCAGGACGAGTAATTACGAGCGCAATATCATTGCCAGCCTCAACAAGCGAAGTCAGCGAAGGCACAGCAAAATCAGGCGTACCCATAAACACAATACGCATAAAGAACGTCTCCCCTCAACCAAAGCCGAGACGGCTACAAATAACAGCGGAAAGCCAAGTACCCAGCCCATCCGCAATAACAATTCAACAAGAACAAATATACCCAAAACCAAAGAAAGAGCCGCAATAAAAGCAGCTCTTCCAACAAAGCAATTATCAGCAAAGACGCCTATCCCTGGCCCACGGCACCCGGGCGAACCGGGCCATAACAACGCAGTCCCCGGTGCTGAGTGCCCACATATCGTCCCGCACGCAGTTTCGCAGCAAAGCGAGAATGTTTGAGCACGGGATGATATGTGGGCGCTCAGCACCGGGGACGGTGGGATCTACTCAGTCTCGCCCGGCCGAGCGCCGCGGGCCAGGGCGTCCTGGTACTCCTTGACTGCCTTGAGCCTCTGCATGGGCTTAAGGCGCTCAAACATGGTGTTGCCGTGCAGGTGATCGATCTCGTGCTGCAGGCACACGCAGAACAGGTCGCCCGAGGCCTCATAGCGAATCAGGTTGGCATCCAGGTCGTAAGCCTCGACGACGACATGGTCGGGACGCTCGATCTCGCAGCTAATGCCAGGGATGGAAAGGCAGCCCTCGCTAAACGGCACCAGATGGTCGCTCTGCTCAACAATGACAGGGTTGATGAGCACGTACGGATCGTAGTCGTTCTTGTCGCTGTAATCGCAGTCGATGGTGACGAGCTGGATGAGCTCGCCAATCTGCGGGGCAGCCAGGCCGCAACCGCCGTTGTCGAACATCATCTTCTTCATCTTCTCGGCAAGCGCCTCGATCGCCGGGGTGATCTCCTCGATGACTGCGCACTCCTGGCGCAGACGAGGGTCGGGCGACAGTACGATTCCGTTGGCTTCCATGGCCATCCTTTCGGGTTGTTACATCAAATCATAGGCGTCGACGTCAACGCTCACGCTCACGCCGCGCACGGAGCCCACCTCTTTGAGGCAGGCGTCGATATCATCAGAGACATGGTACCCTACCGGCGACTTTACAAGCAGATGGAAGCGGTAACGGTCCTTGGCTCTCTCGATTACACACGAAGCCGGACCAAGCACCTGGGGCACGGCGCTCCCCGCCCGCAAAAAGTCGGGCGCGGCGGCATGCCAGCGACGCTTGAGCAGCTTTGCGATGCGTCCGATATAGTCCTGCGCGTCATCCGCGTTCGCCGACCACACCAAAATGTTGACCAGGCGAACGAACGGCGGATACAGGGCGTCGCGACGCTGGCCCAGGTCGTAGTCGGTAAAGATCGAACGGTCGTGCTCGGCGACGGCGCGAATGACGGAGTCCTCGGGCAGATAGGTCTGGATGATAACCTCGCCAGGGCGATCGCCGCGTCCGGCACGGCCCGCGACCTGCTCAAGCAAATCGTAGGCGCGCTCCCCCGCTCTAAAATCGGGCAGCTTTAACGCAAAGTCGGCATTGACTACACCCACAAGCGTGACCTCGGGAAAGTCGAGACCCTTGGCGATCATCTGGGTGCCCAGCAGCACCGCGCAATCGGCGGCATCGAACTGCTCGAGCAACTTCTTATGCGCGTCCTTGCCACGCGTGGAATCGGCATCCATGCGAATGATGGCGACATCCTCGGGCAGCATCTGGTGCAGCGCGTCCTCGATCTGCTGCGTGCCCAGACCCATTTTTGCCAGGTAACGGCTACCGCACTTGGGACAGCGACTCGTGGGCGCCGGATAGGGTTGCACGCGCCAGGACGATCCGCAGGTGTGGCACTGCAGCGTGTGCGTGCGCTCGTGGTACGTAAGCGCCGTAGAGCAGTGGTTGCAGGTGGGAACGCAACCGCACTCGCGGCACATCAAAAACGGCGCAAAGCCGCGGCGGTTATGCAGCAGCACAGCCTTCTCGCGGCGCTCTACAACGCGCTCCAAACCTTCCATCAGCGGTTTAGAGAACATGGAGCGGCTGCCGTGCGAAAACTCGCGGCGCAGGTCGGCAATGCGGACCGTGGGTAGCACGGCGTGTCCCGGGCGCTCGGGCATCTCGACGCGCGTCCAGGTGGCGCCGCCGTACGTGCCGCGGCGGCAGCGGTCGAGGGCCTCGGCAGAAGGCGTAGCCGAGCCCAGCACGAGTGGGCAGCGATAGCGGCGCGCCATCTCGGCCGCCACCTCGCGCGCATGGTAGCGCGGACTGGAACCCTGCTTATAGCTGGTCTCGTGCTCCTCGTCGATGATGATGAGGCCCAGGTCGCTGAGCGGGCAAAAGAGTGCCGAACGCGCGCCGACGACCACGCGCGCGGCACCACTGGCGACCATATCCCACTGGTCCAGACGCTCGCCGGCCGAAAGGCGCGAATGGAAGACCGCGACCGTCTCGCCAAAGCGCGAACGAAAGCGGCCGACGGTTTGGGCCGTCAGCGAGATCTCGGGCACAAGCACGCAGGCCGAGCGACCGGCCGCGAGAACGCGCTCGATGGCGGAGAGATAGACCTCAGTTTTACCGGATCCGGTGACGCCGTCTACAAGCACCACGTCGCCGTGGGCGTCAAGACGGGCGCGCTCAATCTGCGCAAGCGCCTGCTGCTGGCCGTCCGTGAGCGCGACCGGCGCCTTGCCGCTCGCCGAGGACAGCGTGGTCTGCTCGCTGCAGCCACGCCAGGCACGACGCTCCTCCACCACCACGACGCCGCGTTTTTCGAGCGCCTTGATGGTCGCCGACATACTGTTGTAGAGCAGGTTGAGGTCGCGCGTCGTGACCGGTCCGCACTGGAGCGCCTCGATGAGCTGGCGCTGGCGAACCGCTGTCTTGGGCGGCGTATAGTTAAAGCCCTCGGGCGTAAGCATCACCCAGCGATTTTGAATAGGCTTGACGGCGGGGCGCTCGACCGACCACGCTCCGTCATCGCCCTTCACGACCCGCGGGCTGCCGCCCGGAGGCAAGAACAGTCGCAGGCATTCAGAAAGCGTCGCGACATACTCGCGACTCATCCAACGCGCAATGCGGGCGGCCTCGGCGCCAAAGAGCGGTTTGCTGAGGATGGCCTCGGTGGGCTTGATGCGCGCAGGATCGATGGCCATATTGCCTTGCAGGTCACCCAGCTCGGGCGAAATATCGACGATGTAGCCCGCGGCGGCACGGTTGCCAAAGTGGACCAGAACCGTAGACCCGATCTGAGCCTCGTTGGCAAGGGACAGCGGAATGCCGTAGGCGAATGGCTCGGACAGGGCACGGGTGGGAATGTCGAGGACCACGCTCGCGTAGGCGGCAATGGGCTCTGGCACAGGCTCAGGCTTGGCCTGCTCGGCAGTGCGGC
>CAJKEF010000106.1 GCA_905198825.1 uncultured Collinsella sp.
AGGGCGCCCACGACCGAGCCGCAGACCAGAGCCATGGCAGTGGCGCCAAAGCCGATGATCAGCGAGTAACGACCACCGTAGAGCATACGCGACAGAATGTCGCGGCCCTTATCGTCGGTACCGAAGATAAATCCGTTGCCGGGAGCCTGGCGAGCAGTGAAAATCTCGACCGGGCTATAGGGGGCAAGAAGGGGCGCCAGAATCGCAGTCAGGGCGACCAGCACCAGCACGACGGCTGCAATCTTAGAAGACAGCGTCATCTTCTTCCAGCCACCGAGCTTGAGCCCCTTAGAGGCAGCCTTCTCGAGCTGCTCGGTTTGCTTCTCTCGAATCTTTACCATAATCTACACCGTCCTGATGCGCGGGTTGATGAGCAGGTAGAGCATGTCAACCACGATGTTGATGATGATGAAGGCAAGAGCAACGACGATGACGACACCCTGAACCAGGTTCGCCTCGTTGCCCTGAACGCCCTGCAGAATCGCGGTGCCCATGCCGGGGAGGTTGAAGATAACCTCGATGACGACGGCGCCGCCCATGAGGTAACCGATCTTAAGACCGAGGGTGGTGACCGGGGTGATCAGCGCATTGCGAAGAACGTTGATGCCGACGACGACCTTCTCGGGAACGCCGGCGCCACGAGCCATACGGACATAATCCTTATCGAGCTCCTCGACCATGGCGGTACGCACGATACGAGTCATCTGGCCCGTCAGCGGAAATGCCAAGGCGATAGCGGGCATGATCATACGTCCCAGATAGCCAACCGGATTCGTGGTGAAGTGAGGCAGAGCACCGGACGCCGGGAGCACCTTAAGGTAGGAAGAGAACAGCAGAATCAACAGAACGGCAAGCCAGAACGACGGGGTTGCCAGGCCGGCGATGGAAAAGACGCGGATCACTTGGTCCGGCCATTTGTCGCGATACAGTGCCGCGATGACGCCGAGCAAAAACGAAACGACCGCACCGATGGCAAGACCGATGAAGGTCAGCTGCATCGTGACGGGCAGGGCCGTGGAGATGCGCTTGGCAACGGAGTTGCGAGCAGCACCATAGGTGCCCATGTCACCATGGATCAGATCGCCCATATAGCGCACGTAGCGCACGGGCCAGGGGTCGTCCAGACCATACTTCTCATGGTACTCGGCAACCGCCTCGGGCGAGGCACCGTCACCCAACGCCGTATAGGCGGGGTCGGTCTTGGAGAACGACATAAGGAAGAACACCAGGACGGTGACGCCCAATGCCATGATCGGCAGCGCCACGAGACGCCTTCCAATCAAACGTAGCAAGTTGTTCACGTTCTCTCCCCTTTCTTTTGTCGGTAGGACCAACTGGTATATGAGTACGGATACTCATTACAAGACCCGAGCGACATCGTTGCCGCCCGGGTCTTTGTTTCAACTATGAGGATACGGTCCCAACGACCGACATCCTGCATACAGACTCAAGCGAGTCTTACGCCTTGACGGTCGCAACGCCCCTGAAGGACATGCTCGTCGTGCCGATGCCCTTGAAGCCATCGAGGGCCTCGCCGTTGGGCGCGGTGGACGGATCGTCCCAGGAAGCGGAGACGGTCTTGACGTGGACAACGGGGTACAGAACGGCGTTGTCGGCAATGATGTCGAAGCACTCGTTCCACTTCTTCTGCTGCTCGTCGCCCTCGGCGGCAAGAGCCTCGTCCATGAGACCGTGGAGCTTCTGCCACTCAGCGGACTCCTTCCACGGGCAACGGGTCTGCATCCAGACGTTGTCGCCGTACCACCAGTTGAGCAGCAGGTCGGGGTCAGCGCCGAAGCAGGAAGGATCGCCAGGGGCAAGGAGGATATCGTAGGCCTCGCCGCCGTCGATGGCAGCGTAGGTGGCCGGCGAGGTATCGGTCTGGATGGTCACATCGAAGCCGAGAGCGTCGAGGTCGTTCTTGACCTGGGCGGCCATGCCCTTAATCTGCTCGTTGTCGGTGGTGCGCAGGGTGATGGCGCCCGGGGTGATGCCGGACTCCTCAATGAGCTTCTTGGCCTTCTTGGCGTCGGTCTTGTACACCGTGGAAGCCTCATGATAGTTGGTGAAGCTCTTGGGCAGGTAGCAGCTGGCAGCGGTGGCAAGGCCGGCGAAGGTGTTGCTGACCATCTTCTCGGTGTCGAGCGCGTACATGACGGCCTGACGGACCTTGACGTTGTTCCAAGGCTCCTTGGCGACGTTGAACATGATGAAGCGGGTGCCGAAACCCTGGACGTTATCGATCTTGCAGCCGGCGCTCTCGAGCTGGTCGACGGCGTCAGCGGTGACGAGCTCCATAACGAGCGTGGAGCCCTCCTGCTGAGCGGTAACGCGAGCGGTGGGGTCGGTCAGGATGCTGTACTGGATCTTCTTATCCTCGGCAGCATACTCACCGTTGTACTCGGGGTTGGGAACCAGGGTGATCTCGGTATCGGAGATAGAGTCGTACATCCAGGGGCCGGAACCGATCGGCTGCTTGGCGCGATCCTCCTCGGACTGGGTAGCCGGGGTAACGCGGATGATGGCCAGACGATCCTTGAGCAGGGAGAAGTTGGGGACCTTGGTCTTGACCGTCACGGTGCTGGCGTCCTTGGCCTCGATGGACTCGAAGGGCTGGAAGAACGGAGCATAGGTAGCGGAAGCAGCGCAAGCGGTGTAGGAAGCGACGACGTCGTCAGCGGTGACCTCGGTGCCATCGGAGAACTTGGCGCCCTTGCGGATGGTGACCTCGAAAGTGGTGTCGTCCACAGACTTGGGATCGTCGGTGGCGAGCTCGTTGAAGGTGCTGTAGTCGTGGTAATCGATGCCGTAGAGGCCCTCGACGACGTGCCAGTTAGCACCCAGGCCCACAGCGGAGCCGGTGCTGGCGGGATCGAAGCTGGACGGAGCGTAAGCGGAACCAGCGGTGATCACGCCGCCGCCACGGTTGGCGGAATCAGTGGAACCGGAAGCGGAACCTTCGTCGCTAGAGCTGCCACCGCAGCCAGTGAGACCAAGCCCTGCGACAGCAGCGACGCTGCCGGTGAGGCCGAGGAACGAACGCCTGGACATACCCTTGTTGATGATGGCCATGTCTTCTCCTATCAATAGAGAATCTTACCCGGGGGCACCTAGACTTGCCCCCGCGCAACTTGCGGACGATATATACCTTACCTACCGACGAACCCAACTTGGGTGCCGCGCTCGGCGACCGATACATACATACGCTTGAACGGTATTTACTACCGTTCACCGAATTCATTGACAAACGATTCGACAGACAGTATGTATCGACGAGGTGAGATATCAGTCTTCGTCAACCCGCAGGATAGCAGGGTTATTCACCATGGCTAGTCAAACGTTTTAGCGTTAATAAAACCCGAAACCAGCAGGCAATCATGGCGAAATAAATGGTTGAAAATCGCGCAATCATGTATATCAGTTGTTTAGACTCGTGTTTAGCTATCGGAATGGCCAGCCGCCGCCTCGGCGCGCTCGGCATTCCATGCAACAAGCGCCTCGTGGACCGCTTTGGCGACATCGGCCGGAACGCCTCGAACTTCCGCAATCTCCTGCTCGCTGGCCGCGCGCAAACGCTTCATCGAGCCAAAATGGCGCATGATGGCACGCTTTCTAGTGGGTCCCACGCCCGGAACGTCGTCAAGCACCGAAACCGTCATAGCTTTATCGCGCAACTCGCGGTGGAACGTAATCGCAAATCGGTGGGATTCATCGCGAACCTGCTTGATCAGATAAAGCGAAGCGGAGCCGGTCGGTAGCACGACGGGAGTCTCGTCCCACGGCACGAAAACCTCCTCATCGGCCTTTGCCAAGCCACAAACTGGTATATCGAGGCCAAGCGCCTCAAGTTGCTTAATTGCAGCGGTCAATTGCGGCTTGCCGCCATCGACAACGAGCAAATCGGGGCGCGAGCCAAAGCGCTCGTCCGCCATGCGCTCGGGAGCATAGCGACGCCCCAGAACCTCGGACATCGATACGAAGTCGTTTGCCTCGTCCAATTCGGCCTGAATTTTAAAGCGACGATACTGACCCTTGTCGGCACGGCCGTTGGTAAATACCACCATCGAAGCGACGGTAAAGGTGCCGTGCAACGTCGAGATATCGAAGCACTCGATGCGCAACGGCGGCGCAGGCAGCGCCAGCGCGCTTTCGAGCTCCAGGAGCGCCTGATTGGTGCGATCGTCAGCATACCCCGTGCGCATCATGTAGCGCATGAGGGCATGGCGCGCATTTTTGGAAGCCATATCGAGCAGGCGGTGCTTTTCGCCGCGCTGCGGCCTATGGAGATGGCAAGAGCGTTCGCGCTTGCCCGCAAGCCACTCCCCCAGCGCCTCCGCATCCTCAAGCTCGACGGAAAGGTTGACCTCAGCTGGAATATCAGCCGTCTCGTCGTAATAGCGCTTAAGAAAGCCCGATTGAAGCTCTTCCTCGTCGACATCCAGGCCTTTATCGAGGATAAACTCACAAGTTCGAACCGTTCGGCCCTCACGAACGACAAAGACACAGGCGGCAGAGATAGTCTCTTCGCGATAGAAGCCGATGACGTCGATATCGACGCTCGATGGAAAAACGACCTGTTGGCGATCGTCCAAGCCCCTAATGACTTCCAGACGACGCTTGACGCGCGCCGCACGCTCAAAATCGAGCGTCTCGGCTGCCTCCGTCATCTCGGACGTAAGCTCGTCAACGACATCCTTGCGATGGCCCGACAAGAAACGTTCGACACGTTTGACGTTCTTGGCATAGTCGGCAGGGGAAATCGCGCCGACGCATGCGCCCGGCCCGCGCCCGACATGGTAGTCAAAGCAGGGACGCCCGTTTTGCGCGCAAATCATATTGACGATGTCTTCTTCGCCCTTATGAGATTCGACGATGCGGCGGCAGCGGCGCCATTCCGCACAGGATGCCGAGCAAATAGGAATAACCTTGCGTAGCGTATCGATGGTCTCACGCGCCGCACGGCTATCGGTATAGGGGCCAAAATAGCGCGTTCCCGGTTTATGACGCTCTCGCGTGTATTTGATAGCCGGAAACAAGTCGCTCTTGGTAATGGCGATAAAGGGATAGCTTTTATCGTCTTTGAGATCGACGTTAAAGTACGGATGGTACTGGCCAATCAGATTGCGCTCGAGCACCAATGCCTCGTGCTCGGTCTCCACCACGATATAGTCGAAACTCGCCACCAGCTGCATCATGAGCGGAATCTTTTGACGCTCGTCCTGCAGCGTCACGTATTGACGCATACGGGCACGCAAGTTTTTCGCCTTACCCACATAGATGACATCGCCCTTGGCATCTTTC
>CAJKEF010000107.1 GCA_905198825.1 uncultured Collinsella sp.
TCAATCGTTACGCGCTCATCATATGCCTGCGGTATCATATTGCGCCGTGTATCGTTTCCAAACACACGTCTCTATAACGTAACAGGAGATCACATGGACGCAACCGCAATTATCCTCGCCGCCGGCGAGGGCACCCGCATGAAGTCGAACCACTGCAAGGTTTCGCACAAGATTCTAGGCAAGCCCATGGTTCAGTGGATCGTCGACGCCACCATCAAGGCCGGCTGCAGCCGCGTCGTGGTCGTCATCGGCAGCCACGCCGACGAGATGCGCGCCCTCATCGATGGCGCCTACACCAACAGCGCCACCAAGGTCGAGTGCGTCGAGCAGACCGAGCGCCTGGGCACCGGCCACGCCGTAAAGGTCGCGCTCGAGGCCTGCGGCATCACGCAAGGCCCCGTCGTCGTGCTCAACGGCGACCTGCCGCTCATCACCGCCGACACCGTCGCCAAGTTCGCGCAGACCGTCGCCACCGGCGAGCTCGCCTGCACCGTCATGACCATGACCCCGCCCGATCCTTTTGGCTACGGCCGCATCAAGCTGGGCGCCGACGGCCAGATCGAGCGCATCATCGAGCAGAAGGACTGCACGCCCGAGCAGGCCGCCACGCTGCTCGAGTGCAACGCCGGCTGCTACGCCTTCGACGGCGCGCAGCTTGCCGCCCACATTAACGAGATCGGCAACGACAACGCGCAGTCCGAGTACTACCTGCCCGACATGCTCGAAATCCTCAAGGGTCACGGCCAGGCAGTCTCCATCTTCCACTGCGACGACTACCGCGACGGCCTGGGCGTCAACAGCCGCATCCAGCTCGCGCAGCTCACCGCCATCGCGCGCGACCGCATCAACGAGCACTGGATGGCAGAAGGCGTCACGTTCATCGACCCCACGCAGGCCTGGATCGGTCCCGACGCCACCATCGGCCGCGACACCGTCGTGTGGCCGCAGACGCATCTGATCGGTCACGTCACCGTGGGCGAGGAGTGCCAGCTCGGCCCCAACAGCCGCCTCACCGACACCACCGTCGGCAGCGGCTGCATCATCGATGAGACCATCGCCATCGAGGCCGTCATCGAGAACGGCGTCGACTGCGGCCCGCGCGCCTACCTGCGCCCGGGCACCCACATGCTCGACGGCTCCAAGGCCGGTACGCACGTGGAAATCAAGAAGTCCACGATCGGCGAGGGTTCCAAGGTGCCGCACCTGTCCTACATCGGCGACACCACCATGGGCGCCGGCGTCAACGTGGGCGCGGGCTCCATCACCTGCAACTACGACGGCGTGCACAAGCACAAGACCGTCATCGGCAAGGATGCCTTCATCGGTTCCGACACCATGATGGTCGCGCCCGCCCAGATCGGCGACGGCGCGCTCGTGGCCGCCGGCTCCGTCATCACTGAACCGGTCCCGGCAGACGCACTCGGTCTGGGTCGCGCCCGTCAGGTAAACATTGAGGGCTGGGCCGCCGATTATCGCCGCCGTCTGCACGAGAACGACGAGGTATAACGTTTTACCAAGCACAAAAGGAGCTGTTCCCACGGGGACGGCTCCTTTTTCTATCGTGACCTGCGCGACCGGATGAGTGGTCGGTTCGTGTCCGTTGACGGTAAAGACGTTATCAAGACTCGATAAACCCCGCCGCGCGGTTACAATGCAACAAGGCATCTATATGGCATTCGATATAAAGGAGAAGGGTAATGCCGATTAATGATCCCGAGAAGTCGGAGAATATGCGCAAGTCCATCCGCGTGTATTCCGGTTCCTCCAACCGTCCCCTCGCTCAGAAGATCGCTGAGTACCTTGGGGTCGAGCTTTCGGGCCTTACGCTAAAGCAGTTCGCCAACGGTGAGATTTACGCCCGCTACGACGAGACCGTCCGCGGCGCCGACGTCTTCCTGATTCAGTCCGTGGCCGGCGGCAACGTCAACGACATGCTCATGGAGCTGCTCATCGCCACCGACGCTGCCAAGCGCGCATCCGCCCGCTCCATCACCGCCGTTATCACCCACTACGGCTATGCCCGCCAGGACCGCAAGGCCGGCCCGCGCGAGCCCATCACCGCCCGCCTCGTCGCCAACCTGCTCGAGCGCGCCGGTGTCGACCGCATCATCACCCTCGACCTGCACCAGGGTCAGATCCAGGGCTTCTTCGATATCCCGGTTAACCACCTGTCCGCACTGCCGCTGTTTGGCCAGTACTACAACGACATGCACTTCGACACCGACAACCTGGTTGTCGTCTCCCCCGACGTGGGTCGTGCCAAGGCCGCCAAGAAGCTGTCCGACATGCTCGGCTGCGACCTGGCCATCGCCCACAAGGGCCGTCCGCGCCACAACGCCGCCGAGGTCATGGGCATCATCGGCGACATCAAGGGCAAGACCTGCGTCATCAACGACGACATGATCGACACCGCTGGCACCCTGTGCGCCAACGTCAAGGAGCTCAAGGCTATGGGCGCTGGCGACATCTACGTCTGCGCCACCCACGGCATCTTCTCCGGTCCGGCCATCGAGCGTCTGAACGACGCCCCGATCGTCGAGTGCCTCGTCACCGACGCCATTCCCGTCGAGGTCGGCGGCAAGATCAAGACCATCTCGGTCGCCGAGGAGTTCGCTCAGGCCATCTCCGCCGTTTACCACGAGGAGCCCGTCTCCACGCTCGTCGGCGGCGACTTCGCGCTGTAATCCAACGCGCATCGCATCATCTTTGGTGTTTTTAAAGGGTCGGAAGCTCGCTTCCGACCCTTTTCTATCCCTCGCCAACCTTCCCTGGACAATTAATTCAGATACGTATTTTTCTAAAGCTCCAAAGAGCCGTTCGGAGCCTTCGTAGCTCCCCGGCGGATGCCATACCGTCCAAAGCTCATCGTTTTCGAGTACAACCGCTGCATATTTATCCTCAAATCGCCCTCAAAGGCCCTTAGAAACGCCTCGAACGCCCGCCGCCTTATACGTATCTGAACTAACTGTCCAGTAGATATCGTCAACCTTCGCGGCAGAGCTCAATTTCCTGCAATCCCCTCGACCGATTCCACCGATTTCATAACACCCAGCCGTTCATGGCGCACAGCGCCCCGCTGAGCGAAAAGAACGGTATGGCGGTCGCATTCTGCCGCCAACTTAGTACGTTATAGCTATGACGACCGTGATTTCACATCTCTCCGCCCTCCGCGCAATTCGTCGCGCACGACGGGCGTACTCTGCCCTACCCTGGGACTTCGTTGATAGTGAACAGCAAGCACAGGCCTTGGCTAGCTGCATTCCCAATAATGACGCGATAGACTTTGGCGCACTTTCGATACTCGACGCCTGGAATGAAGATGATTCCGAACTGCTCGATCTTCTCGTTTCAGACGAAGACAACAGACGCCCCGACAAGCGACTTCTTCAGCATATTCTCTCCGCTCCGCTTCCTGAAGGTGCAATTATGCACGTCGAGGCCGACATCTACGCAACGTCTCCCGCCGTGACAGCCATGCTTTGTTCCAAAAATGAATCAGTCGCCAAAACCTTGATGCTTCTCATGGAACTGCTCGGAACCTACTCCCTTCCTCCCGGGGCAACATACCCTATTGCCCATGACGACATCTGGCCCAAGAGCGATGGCTGCGCAGCGACGGGCGATCTTGATTGCTTGGGCAACCAGTCGGTGGCCGAGCAACTGAACGAAACCCGCTATGAACAGGCACACTACAAATGCGAGCCCGCAACGACCATCGAAGATCTCGAGGCGGTCGCGCGCTTCGCCAAAAGTAGCTCATACACCTCGTTTCGCACGGCAGTCAAGCTTGCCCGACCCGGATCTGCATCCCCAGCCGAATCCCTAATGTTAGCCGTTCTCGGAGCGCCCATGCGCTTTGGCGGATTCGGATGTTGCAGCCTGCCCATGGGAGGCCTGCTACTCAACTATCGAATCGACTTCGACACTCTTGCGGTCAACATGTCCTCCGGCATCCCTTACGCCATCTGCGACCTGTATTGCCCGGCAGCCGGAGTCGACAACGAATACAACGGAATTGGGCATGAGCTTCAAAACGCTCGCATCCACGATGGCAATCGAAATAATGGCCTCAAGGCAATGGGCATCCACGTCCTGGTTATCAATCGCGACCAAATGAAAGACCTTGTTGCACTCGAAGCCTTCGCCCAAACGATGCATCGACTCGCAGGAGTCCGATTCCGATATCGCATCAAGGGCTATCGCAAGCGTCAGGCCGCTTGGCTCAACGCTCTGCGGGCCGGAATCGGCCTTGCGCCGGTCTAAACGGCGAATCACCCGTGCGCCGTCGAACAGGGCTGGACAGTTAGTTCAAATACGTATAAATAGACACATTGAATTAGGCTGTTTTGCAGCTATCTCTATACCATTCGCCCTATTTGAAAGCGGGGTAGACTTCAAAACAGCGTCATATGGACTAACTAAAGTTCCAAAACAACGTATCGGCATTGAATTGAGCAATTCGAGTCCTCAGAACTTATACGTATCTGAACTAACTGTCCACCTCGGATTTCGACGGCCGTCCAAACGCCCCCAAACAACCTCAATTGCCCTCCATTTGACAGCGGCAACAGGGTCGCTCACCATAGCAGGCGACAAATCAACGAAAGGACGAACATGGCAGCTGCACAGCCGCTTAAGATTCGCATGGTTGCCGGACTTGGCAACCCTGGCGATGAGTATGCCGAGACCCGCCACAACGCTGGCTTCAAAGCAATCGACGAGTTGGCCCGTCAGGCCGGTGTCACGTACTGGAAAAACCAGGCCGGCGCCGAGGTCGCGCTCATCAACATCAACGACCCCGAGGAAGAGGGAGGCAAGCGGCAGATTGTGCTGGTCAAGCCGCAGTCGTACATGAACACCTCGGGCGGGCCCATCTCCAAGCTCTGCCGCGAGTACAAGATCAAGGCCGAGGAGCTGCTCGTAATCCACGACGAGCTCGACATTCCCGCCGGCGACGTGCGCGTTAAGGTGGGCGGCGGCCATGCTGGCCACAACGGGCTGCGTTCCATCATCGACAAGATGGGCAGCCGCGACTTCAGCCGCATCCGCACCGGCATCGGCAACCCTCCCGGCAAGATGGCTGTCGCCGACTACGTGCTCAAGCAGCTGCGCGCCCGCGAGGCCGAGGATTTCCAGGACACCTGCGCCCGCGCCGCAGATGCCGCCGGTCTGGCCATCGTCCACGGCGTAATCTACGCCCGCGATCACGTAAACGGCGCCGCTTCCGCCAACGGCAAGCACTAAAACCTACCATTTAGGGACAGGTTTATTTTGGC
>CAJKEF010000108.1 GCA_905198825.1 uncultured Collinsella sp.
CACGCGCGCCGATTTGATATTAAGGGTCGGGACATTTTGAAGACCGGTGGCAAGTTCTACATTGAGGATCTGGGGCTTCGAGCTTTCTTGGATGGGTATCGCGGCAGCGACAGCGGGCGTGTTCTCGAAAATGCCGTTTACAATCGCCTTGTCTATGACGGATACCAGGTCTTCACGGGTCATCTTCGAGATGCCGAAATCGACTTTGTTGCGATAGGCGACGGCTCGGATCGTAAGTTTATTCAGGTCACAGAGTCGATTGACGAGGAGGCGACGCGTAAGCGCGAGCTGCGTCCATTTGAGCTCAGGTCGCTCGAGAAGATCGCCGGCGGTTACGAGAAGATCATCATCGTTCGCCGGGGAAGCCATCCGACCGACATTGACGGCATCAAAATCGTTTCTGCAGTCGATTTCTTAATGGGCAGGCTTGGGGCTTAGGGCGTTTGGAGCACGTCTGTTTCCTATGCCTAGCGACATTGCCACAGCTCGTGACGCCGCCGGCTTCTTCCTTTCCGTCGGGCGGCACCAACTCAGCTGATCCGTTGGGGATGGAGGAAAGCGGATCATTTTCGGCGCGCCGCAGGTGATACGAATCCTGCGGCGCGCTGTTTTTTGCGCGAGGGCTTTCAGCTGTGTCCGCACGACATGTGACACTTACCCTGCCGCTCTGCTCTGCCGCGGCGGCGCGAATTCAAGCAACGGTCCTCTAAGGAGTTCGATATCGATGAGTGACAACACCAAGCATCTCGCAAAGAAGTGCGTCAAGGACGCGGGGCCGTGCCTCGTGCTGTGCCTTGCCGGCGCAGCGGTCGCGCTGCTGGCTGTTCTGGGGCCGTTCGACATGCTTCGAAGCGCCAACTCTCTGCACGTTTGCATGGCCCTTGCCGGCGCCATGATGACCGGTGGCGTGCTCGATCTGGTTTTTTGGGTGCTTGACCCGTTTGGATGGAAGAACGAGGAGTAAGCCCTAAGGATGGAAGGGCTGGAACGGTTGGCTTAGTGATCGTGCAGAATGTGGCTAGCGACTTACAGCGAAGTGGTGATCCGATGACGGTCTATGTGACGGGCGATATTCACGGCGGTCTCGACATGCAAAAGCTGCGCGATTGGGAGCTTGGGGATAGTCTGACGAGCGACGACTATCTGATTGTTGCGGGCGACTTTGGCTTTCCGTGGGATTTTTCTGCCGAGGAATGCGCCGATATCGCTTGGCTGGAATCGCGTCCCTATACCGTGCTGTTCGTCGACGGCAATCACGAGCGTTTCGATCACTGGGCGGAGCGTCCTATGGAGTTGTGGCACGGTGGGCTGACGCAGCGCCTGTCGGATACCTCGCCCATACGGCGCCTGACGCGCGGCGAGGTTTTTGAGCTCGACGGCTCAACGATCTTTACCATGGGCGGCGCCACGAGCGTGGACAAGGAATACCGCATTCCCTATTCCAGCTGGTGGCCGCAGGAGCTGCCGGACGAGCGCAACTTTGAGGAGGCGCGGGCAAAGCTCGACAGCGTGGGCTGGAAGGTCGACTACGTGATCACCCACACCTGCTCCACGCGCATGCTTTCGCCCACGCTTTATCCAGCACCCGGCTGGAATTACCCCGCCGTTGATCGGCTTACGGCATTTTTCGATGAGCTGGAAGACTGCTTGGATTACAAGCGCTGGTACTACGGGCATTTTCATCGGGATGCCAACCCTGCCGAACGCCACACCGTGCTCTACGACTGCATCGTTCGCCTGGGTGACGAACTCCAGCCCTGGGACGTTGTGTAGGGGTGGGGTGGCTGGCTACTCGGCCGTTACAGTGATGTTCTCGCGGTGCACACGGATAACATCCCAGCTAAAGTGCTCGACCAGCTGCTCGGCAGAGCGTGACGTGGCGTCCGGCGCGATGCCCGTTTGCCCGGCGAGCCAGCCCAGCAGTGCCTCGGGCGTGCCAAAGCGGGCGCGTAGTTCGCCCAGGTCCAGATCGCGGTCGCGCTTGGAAAGGCGGCGGCCGTCCGGCGACATGAGCAGCGGAATGTGCGCGTAGTGCGGCGTGGGAAGTCCCAGCAGATGCTGCAGGTAGATTTGGCGCGGCGTGGAGCCCAGCAGGTCGCATCCGCGCACGACCTCGGTGACGCCCATGGCAGCGTCGTCGACCACCACGGCTAGCTGATAGGCAAAAACGCCGTCGCTGCGGCGCACCAAAAAATCGCCGCACTCGGTGGCGAGCGCCTCGCATTGGGCCCCGTACGTGCGGTCCACGAATTCGATCACGTCGCCCGCGAGGTCGTCGATGTCGGGCACGCGCAGGCGCGTGGCCGGGGCGCGCAGGGCACTGCGGCGGGCGACCTCTTCGGCCGAAAGGCCTCGGCAGGCGCCGCGGTAGATGGGCGTGCCGTCGCTGGCGTGCGGCGCGCTCGCAGCGTGGAGCTCGGCACGCGTGCAAAAGCAGGGGTAGGTGAGGCTGGCGTCTTGCAGCTGGCGCAAGGCGCCCTCGTACAGGTCGAGGCGATCGTGCTGGTAGTAGGGGCCTTCGTCCCACTCGAGTCCCAGCCAGGTCAGGTCGTCAATCAGTTGAGTGGCAAGTTCCGGGCGCTTGCAGCGATCGTCCAGGTCCTCGATGCGCAACACGATGCTGCCGCCCTGGCTGCGGGCCGAAAGCCACGCGCACAGGCAGCTGAACACGTTGCCCAGGTGCATGCGGCCCGAGGGCGACGGGGCAAAACGGCCCACGACAGGTGCGGGAACGGAGGCAGGCTGCGTCGTTGGCGCATCCGCGGCGGGCGTTGGTATGTTGCGTGTTTTGATATCCATGCGGACGAGTATAGCGCGGGGCACGGTAGGGAAGGCGTTTCCGTGGCTCGCAAGTTGGCGGCGCTGCGCATTGCGCACGGTGGGTCTGCGGCCCAACGTCTCGATCGCCGTACGCCGACTCGGCCTTATACACGACAGAAACCCCGGCAGCTCTTCGCAACTGCCGGGGTTTCCGCGGAAAAGGGGGACATGATCCTCGAGCGAACGGGAAAGGGGCAACCGTTTTCGCTCAATTGGTTTATGCCCCTCGACTGACGGCTCAATCAGCGCATGCCGCGCCCACACAAAGCCGCTACACCTGTGACGGAGCTGTGAAGTGGTATCTATCGTTGGCGCGGGACTCGGCCAAAGAACGTCCCAAACGACAAATTTGTTGCAGTCCGTCGGTTCAACCCAATGATCCGTTTTCCTCCGTCCCCAATAGATCATTAGGAACGTCCCTAAGTGCCAGACTCGGGTGGGACTTTTGTCCCATTTGACGTTCCGTTGGCCCAGATATTCGTCATGTGTGTCCGCAAACGTGGGACAATGGCGATGTTGGTTTTACAGACAAAGGATGTGCCTATGAACGCCCCCGTTGCCAATACTTGTCGGCAGCGCTGCCTGTTTGCGCGATTCGCTTCCGTCTGCGTGCTCGTCGCGCTTGCGTTGTTGCTGCTGCCTGCCGTCGCGCACGCCGACGGCTACTCCATGACCCAAACCTATATCGGTGCCACGGTCGAGGCCGACGGCTCGCTGACCGTTGTCGAGGGACGCCAGTTTGATTTCGATGACGACATCAACGGCGTGTTTTGGGAGATCAATACGGGCACCAACCAGCAGGGCGGCACGGCGACCGTCGATGTGCTGAGCGTTGAGGAAGACGACACCGCGTTTAACAAGGTCGACAGCGCAAACAAAGGCGACGACGGCGTTTACACGGTGGAACAGTCCGACGATGGCGTGAGAATCAAGGTGTTCAGCCCCCACGAGAGCGGCGACAGCGCGATCTATTACGTGAGCTACACCATGACCGGTGCGGTTATGAACTGGGCCGATACCGCCGAGCTCTATTGGAAATTTGTGGGTGACGGCTGGTCTGCGGATTCCGATGATGTCGAGATGGAAGTGTACTTCGCAAATGCCGCCGCCGGGACGGCGGCCGTCAAGGGCGATAACTTCCGCGCATGGGGCCACGGCCCGCTGACGGGCGACGTGTCGCTCGATGCGGACGAACCCATGGTCACCTATACCATTCCCTGCGTGCATCAGGGCGAATTCGCCGAGGCGCGCATCGCCTTCCCCAGCGATTGGGTGCCTTGGCTTTCCGCTTCGAGCGAGGAGCGCATGTCAACGATCCTGAGCGAAGAGAAGGAATGGGTCAACGAAGCTAACGCCCGCCGCGCTCACGCTCGCATGATTGCCAATGCGCTTGCCGCGCTAAGTGTTGTCGCGGCGGTCGCCTTTACCGGCACGATCGTTGTGCTCAAGCTACGCAGGCCCAAGCCCAAGCCGCTCTTCCAAGACGAGTACTTCCGCGATGTGCCCTCCGCCGACCATCCCGCGGTGCTTGCAGCTCTTATGAGTTGGAACAACGTGCCCGATCAGGCATATATCGCCACGCTGATGAAGCTGACCGACGACCGCGTGATCAAGCTGGAAGAAGCGACCGAGGCCAAGAAGAAGGGCCTGCTCCGTCGCGAAAAAGAGGAGCAGACGTATCGCATCACGGTGACCGACGAGGCCTGGAAGGCTGCCAAGAAGGACGGCATCGATCGCGATGTGCTCAAGGTCTTCTTCGCCGGCGTTAAGCCCGATAAGGACGGAGTCCGTTCGCGCACGTTTAGCGAGCTGGAGGAGTACGCTAGCGAGCGCACCACATCTGTTGGCGACAAGCTCGAGGACTATCAGAGCACGGTTAAGGGCAAGCTGGAGGCGCGTGAGTTTATCGCATCGGATGGCACTATCGCGATGGTGGCCGGCCTGGTTCTCGGCATCATCATTGTCTTTGGCATTCTGGGCTCTCTGATCTATACCGACTTTGCGGACGCCAACGTCGGCGCCGCTATGATCTCGATTCCCATCACGATCGTGGGCTTTGTCCTGAGCTGCACCTTCCGCCGTTACACGCCGGAGGGCGCCGAGGTGGCGGCTCGCTGCAAGGCGCTCAAGCATTGGCTCGAGGACTTTACGCGCCTGAAGGAGGCTATCCCCAGCGACCTGATCTTGTGGAACAAACTGCTGGTGATGGGCGTTGCCCTGGGCGTTTCGAAAGAAGTGCTGCGACAGCTGGCCGAGGCCGTGCCTGCGGATCTGCGCAACAGCGACGATTTCTACGACAACTACCCCTGCTACTGGTGGTATTACCATCACTACGGCAACGAGTCTCCGCTCGATTCGTTCAACGATGTGTATCACGAGACCATCCGCGAGCTGGCTTCGAGTTCCGATAGCTCGAGCGGCGGCAGCGGCGGCGGCTTTTCCGG
>CAJKEF010000109.1 GCA_905198825.1 uncultured Collinsella sp.
CTCCAAACCCGCACTCGATATCGATGAAGGCGACGACGTCAAAAAGGGCGATCCATTCTCGCGTCTGCTGGCCATCATCTCCGAGATTCTGCAACCGGTTCTTGGCGTGCTTATGGCCGGTGGCTTTATCAAGTCGATGCTCGCGCTCTGCACGGTTGCCGGTTGGCTTGCCAAGGACAGCAATACGTATGTGACGCTCTCGGCAATCGGAGATTCGGTCTTCTATTACTTTCCGCTAATCATTGGCTGGACGTCGGCCAAGAAGTTCGGACTTAAGCCCGTTATGGGAATGGCGCTCGGCGGTATCCTCGTCTACCCGACGCTCGTTGCCCTTATGGGCGGAGATCCGCTCTACACGCTCGGCGCCGGCACGGTCTTCGAGTCCAATGTCTACGGTGATATTTTTGGCATCCCACTGATCATGCAGAATTACTCATCGACGATTCTGCCTGCGATCTTTATCGTCTGGATTGCCTCCAAGGTACACAAGGCCCTTTCTAACGCGCTGCCCGCGCTTGTGAGCTCGTTCTTCTCCAACATCCTGACGCTCCTCATTTGCGGCATCCTTGGCCTGCTTGTGGTCGGTCCGGTCATGACGGTCCTCTCCAATATCGTTGCCCAGATCATTCTGATGCTCATCAACTTCCAACCCGCCATCGCCGGCTTCGTCATCGGCACGTTCTGGAGCCTGCTCGTCATGTTCGGCCTGCACTGGGGTATCATCCCGCTGTGGTTTCTCGATGTCGCAACCTACGGCTATGACCTCATTAACCCGCTCGTGTATGCAGGCGGTTGTGCCATCGCCGGCGCTGTGCTTGGCATGATCATCCGAACCAAGGACTCCGAGGAAAATGCTGCCGTCAACATTCCCGCCCTTGTCTCTTCGATTTTCGGTGTCAACGAGCCTGCGCTTTACGCCATCTTGCTGCCGCGTAAGCGCCTTATGTGGGCAACCTTTATTTCCGCTGGTGTAGGCGGCGCCATTGCCGGCCTCATGGGTGCCAAGCTCTATGCCTTCGGCGCCTCCGGCCCGCTCGGTTTCCCGAGCTTTATTAACCCTGCCGGCATCGACACGGGCTTTATCGGCCTTGTCATCTCCGGTGTGGTCGCTTTCGTTCTGGCTCTTGTCGCCGCTATGGTGATCGGTACCAAGAAGGACGAGGGCGGTAAGGCACTCAACATCTCGGTGGACTAGTCTTTCTGCGCACTTTAACTAAATATGCCTCGGACGGCGACGTGCCGCCCGAGGCATATTTGTATTATGTGCCGTTGTCAGCGTGTTTGCGGACACAGGTCTGCGGTTGTGGAGCAGCGGGGATTATGACGGTCGTGCCGCGGTGGAAGATGTACGGTCGCCCTGCAGGAGCTGACGGTAGGGGAGGAAGCCGATGAACGAGACGACCGCCTGCGAGTGCGCGGCGTTCCGCTTGAGGTAGAGCCTGACCTCGGAGGTCGTCGCGGGCTCAAGCGGCACCAGGGCTACCTTTCCGCTGGCAAGCGATTCCGCCGGCTTGCGCATGAGGAATGAGACGCCGGCGCCGCGCGCGACAAGGGAGATGATGTTCTCGGCTCGTTTGCCGGTGAACGTAACACGTGGGCCAAATTCAGCTTCGCGACAAAGGGAAAGGACGAGCTCGCTTACGAACGAGCCTTGGGGAAGCATGAGGAAATTCTCGTCGATAAGGTCGTCTATCTCAACGGCGTCACGTTCGGCGAGCGGATGGTCGAGCGGAAGGACGGCCACGAGCCGGTCGGTCGTAAAGGGAATCTTTTTGAACTCCGGCTCGATGGCGCCGCCGTCACGGATGAAGGCCAGGTCAATGTCCTCGTGCAGGAGCATGCGCTTGAGTGTGTCGCCCTCGCCCTCGATGAGCTCAACAGAATATGAGGGGTTCGCCTGCTGAAAATCGATGACGGCGTCCGTGATCCCATAAGGGGCCATAATGGGGATAGAACCTACGGTGAGGTGCTCGAGCGGCTCACCTGCGCCTATTTGAATGGCGGCAAGATAGCGGTGCTGAAGCGTCGCAATTTTTTGCGCATAGGGGAGGAGCGCTTCACCTTGCGCGGTGAGTGTTACGTGGCGCTGGCTTCGATCGATGAGCTTGCAGCCGAGTTCGTGCTCCATTGCCATGATGTGCTTGGAGAGGGTTGATTGCGACATGAAAAGCAGTTCCGCCGCATCAAGAAACGTGCGTGACTGCGCTAAGATGGCGAATTCGCCAAAGCGGCTGATATCCATAGGGAGGCCTCCGGTACCCTCATTTTGGCAGGTGGCCTAAACCACGACGCCATTGCAGTGGTCGATTTCGTGCTGGATGATCTCGGCGGTGTAGCCCGAGAAGTTTTTGATGCGGTGGACGAAGTTCTCGTCCAAATACTCCACCTTAATGCGGCGATAGCGGGTACAGGGACGCTCGCCGATCAGCGAGAGACATCCTTCGCTCGTCTGATAGGCATTGACCTGCTCAAGAATTTGAGGGTTGTACATCAGGAGTGTCCTGTTGCCGTCCTTTACGCAGATGATGCGTTTGCGCACGCCGATCATGTTGGCGGCGAGGCCCACGCACTCGCGCTCATGCTCGTGGAGCGTATCCAGGAGATCCTGCCCGGTCGCGGCATCGTCGGGTCCCGCGTCTTCGGAAGGCAGACGCAAAAAGAACTCGGATTTCATGATGGGCTTAATCATGGCGGGCTCCTCATGTCTTATGCTTTCGTGGACTTTTAATAATAGCGCGGAAGGAAAGCTGTGCGTCCGCGTTACAATCTTTCGACGTTGGACCATGTTGCCAGATTCGTCGTGTACGGCGTCTGGCGTAAGTCTAGGGCTCATTTTTCGCCCTGGACTGTTCCTCTGGGGCGATGCGACTGTCGTTCCAAGAGGAAGGAAATGCATGGGGAGCAAATCTCAGCAACAAGTTCAAGTAGCGCCATCGGCCACTGCGGCGATTCTCGTCGTAATGTATATTGCAGCCTTTGTTGCCGCGTTTAACGAGAACATCATTAACGTGGCGTTGCACGACATTATGGCGGCCTTTTCGGTGAGTGCCACCACGGCGCAGTGGCTCGTTTCGGGCTACATGATCGTGACGTCGATCTTTACGGCCATCATGGCCTTCCTGTCCGGCCGTTTCTCGACGCGCAAGCTGCTGTTTTTCGCATGCGGATGCATGGTCGCCGGCGAAGTCCTGTGCCTGTTCGCTCCGTCATTTAGCGTTTTGCTGCCAAGCCGTATTTTGCAGGCTGCAGGATCGGGCATCTTGTTCCCGCTCATGATGAACGTGGTGCTGTCTTGTGCCCCGCGTGAGAAGCTCGGTCTCTATCTGAGCCTGGGCGGAGCCTGCATTACGCTGGGGCCGGCGTTTGGACCCGTGATCAGCGGTCTTATGTGCACGTTGTTTGGCTGGAGGGCGGTGTTCGTAGTGCCGCTGGTGGGCGGCATTGCGGTCGCAGCGGCGGGCGTTAAGCTTGTTCAGAATGTCGGAGAGCGTTCGAACACCACGCTTGATATTCTGTCGGTTGTTTTGCTCGCCGCCGGTATTACGGCATTTGTGTATTCCGTAGGCGAGTTCTCGACCAATCTGATTGCCGGTATCGTGACGCTTTTCGCTGCCGTTGTGCTGCTCGGCCTGTTTGCGGCCCGCCAGCTCAAGCTCGAGCATCCGGTGCTTAACGTGCGTCCCATGGCGAGCGTTCGTTTTTGGCCTGCGTGTCTGCTTGTGGTGGTGTCGATGATGACGACGTTCTCGATGAGCGTTTTGTTGCCGCTCTATTTTGAGGGCGCATACGGCATGACCGCACTTATTGCGGGCTTGCTCATTTTGCCGGCGATTGCCTGCAACGCCGTGACCTCGATTGTGGGCGGACGCGTGATGGACGCCCGTGGCGCATGGCCGCTGCTGCCGATCGGCTTTGCCCTGATTGCCGTGGGGCAGACTGCCATCTCGATGACGGCGGCAAGCATGAACATCGGTGTCGTCGTGGCGCTGACCGTTGTGGTGTATGCCGGAGTCGGTTTGGTGCTGAGCCCCTCGCAAACGGCCGGCTTGGAGACGCTGCCTGCCGCTGAACATCCTCACGGAACGGCATTGCTTAACACGTGGAACATGATTGCCGCATCGTTTGGCCCGTCGCTGTTTATCGGCCTGCTCTCGAGTTCTGCGGCGACTGCCGGTGTCGCTGGCGCTGCGACGGACGTTGCCCAGGCGATTGGATTTGCAGCTGCCGTGCGTGTGGCGGCTGTAATTGCCGTGGTCGGGTTCGTGGCGTCGCTGGTGTACGCTCGTCGCGAGTCGCACATGTCGCATTAATGTGTGCACATAGATTCTGCAGCTAGATTGGATGGCGACACCATAAACTAATGGACGTTTTGCCGAGAGGCATGAATGTTTAAAGCGCAAAGAGTGCGCGACGGGCCCCGCGAATGGGGCGATGATGCCCGAGAGGGCCAAGAAGGAGTCTCATGTCTGAGAACGAAGAGATCATGAACGAGACCGAGAACGAGACCATGGCTGCCGAGGTCGAGGCAGTCGAGACCGTGGAGACCGAAGCTGCCGAGGTTGAGGCTGCTGACGAGGTTTCCGCCGAGGAGGAGGCCGAGGTTGTCGAGGCCGCCGTTGATTACGATGACGAAGAGCTGATGGACAAGATGCAGAAGGCCGCCCGCCTGCTGCGTAGCCGTCGCTTTGCTATTTCCAAGGAGGAGGAGGCCAAGGCCGAGCGCATGGCGAACATCGAGCGCGCCATCAAGCTTCTTGACCTCAAGCCCAAGATGGAGCAGAAGGAAATGTCCGACCTGCTGGGCATGCGCCTTCGTGAGCTCGATAGTCTGATGGCCGAGGCCGAGGCTGCCGATCTGGTCGGCCGCATCGACGACGCCGAGGGCGATATGCGCAAGATCGTCGTCTTCGCCGCCGAGGATGCCGCTGAGGGCCTGGTCGAGCTTGCCAACAAGAAAGAGAAGCTCCTGCCCGAGCTTTCTTACGAGGAGGCCACCGAGCTGATGGCCGCTCTCGATAAGGTCATCGCTCCGCTCGTCGCCATGGGCCTGGACGAGGACCGCGGTCCTCGCGGCGGCCGTGACGACCGTGGTGGCCGTGGCGGCGACCGTGGCGGTCGCGGCGGCTTTGGCGATCGCGGTGGCCGTGGCGGCGACCGTGGCGGTCGCGGTGGCGATCGCGGTGGCCGCGGCGGCTTTGGTGACCGTGGCGGCGACCGTGGCGGTCGCGGCGGCTTTGGCGG
>CAJKEF010000110.1 GCA_905198825.1 uncultured Collinsella sp.
GCTTTCCAAGTAGCGATATTTCGCTTTTAACGCTCAACCACCACAAAGGGGACAGTGAACTGCCTCCCATTTCTTGGACATCGGGAAATGGGAGGTTTTCCATGAGTATAGACCTCAGGGTGAAGCACGACCTGGAGTCCAGGAGGCGGGCCGTCGAGCTCTTCGACGCCGGCGTCGGCTGCAAGCCGGCGGCCGAGGCCCTGTCCGTCCCCCGCGAGACCGTGAGAGAATGGCAGTGGGTATACCGGGCGTTCGGAAGCGAGGCGCTGCTGTCCATGGGCGGGAAACAATCCAGTTACACATTCGAGCAGAGGGTCGCCGCGGCGTCGGCCGTGGTCGACGGCGGGATGGCGAAGGCCGACGCCATGGCCGAGTTCGGGATCAGGTCGAAGTCCCCGCTGGAGCGCTGGTGCAGGCTCTACCGCGAGGGCGGCGCCGAGGCGCTGCGGCCCCGCCCGAAGGGCAGGCCGAGGGGGTCGAGGTCGAAACCCCGGGCCCGCACCCGCGAGCAGGAGCTCGAGGAGCGCTGCCGCAGGCTCGAGGCCGAGGTCGCCTACCTAAAAAAATTGCGCGCCCTGGTCGAGCGGGACGGGCTCTGACCAGGGCGGCGGCCGAGGCTGTGAGGGCGCTGAGGGCGGAGGGGCACTCCCTGCGCCACCTGCTGGAGTGCTCGGGGCTCAGGAGGTCGACCTACTACTACGCGCTGGCGCACCCGCGGAGGCCGACCAGGCCCGAGCTGCGCGACGCCGCGGCCGAGATATTCTCGCGCACCGCCAACGGCTGCGGGCACCGGCAGATAGCCATGTGCCTGCGCGCCGAGCTGGGCGCGGTCGTGGCCGACAAGACCGTGCTCAAGATGATGCGCGAGATGGGCGTCCGGTGCGGGATACGCCGCCGGGGCTCCCGCCGCCGGTACAGCTCCTACAGGGGGCTCGTGGGGAGCACGTTCGAGAACGTCATCGCGAGGGACTTCGGCGCCGAGGGGCCGTGGCAGAAGCTCGGCACCGACGTCACCGAGTTCAAGGTGGCCGGCGCCAAGGCCTACTGGGCCCCGGTGCTCGACTTCTGCACGAAGGAGATCGTGGCGAGCGACATATCGACCTCGCCGGACCTCGCCCAGCAGCACAGGATGCTCGACCGGCTCCTCGAGGCCCTGCCCGACGGGGCGGCACCGACCATGCACTCGGACATGGGCTGGCAGTACCAGCACGAGTCCTACGCCTCCAGGCTGGAGGGGGCGGGCATCACCCAGAGCATGTCGCGCAAGGGGAACTGCATCGACAACGCCGCCACCGAGCAGCTCTTCGGCCACGTGAAGGACGAGTTCTACCGCGGCAGGGAGTGGGGCAGCTTCGAGGACTTCAAGCGCGACCTGGAGGAGTACATAGACCATTGGAACACGCGGCGCAGGCAGGTAAGATTGAAGGGCCTGACGCCGGAGGAGTTCCGGAACCGGGCCCTTGCGGCGTAGTCGCTATTTGTTCAGTCCAAGTTTCGGGGCGCAGTTCACTGTCCCCTTTGCGGTGGTTTTGGGCTGCGAATCTTAATATTGCCACATGTGATTGACGGGGCCGGAACCTTTGCCCATGTCAAAGCCGGCGACGAGAGCGCCGGTTAGGTAGGCCTTGCCGGCGTTGATGGCGTCGGCAAGTTCCATGCCCTGGGCCAGCGCGCAGGCGATGGCGGATGAGAGCGTGCAGCCGGTGCCATGCGTGTTGCCGGTCTCGATGCGCTTGTGGCGGAACCACGTGGTGAGCGGATCACCCAGGTGGTTGCCCTCGTCATCGAGCGGCGCGGGCTCTGCTAGCACATCGTTGGCCTCGTTGACAAAATGCCCGCCCTTAACGAGAGACGCGCAGCCAAAGCGACGGGTGAGAAGCATGGCGGCATTTTGCTGCGTGCGCTCGGAATCGACCTCATAATCGAGCAGCGCCATGGCCTCGGGAATGTTGGGCGTGATAACGGTCGCCAGCGGGAACAGGCGACGCGTAAGCGCTTCGGCGGCATCCTCGGCAATGAGGCGAGCACCCGAGGTGGCGACCATGACGGGGTCGACGACGATATTTTGTGCGTCCCAGGCGCTCAAGCGGTCGGCGATAACCTCGATAATCTCGGCAGAGGAAACCATGCCGATCTTGACGGCGCTGGGTCGAATATCGTCAAAAACGGCATCGATCTGCGCCGCGACAATATCCGGGGAGATGTTCTGCACGGCGGTAACGCCCAGTGTGTTTTGCGCTGTGATGGCTGTGATGGCCGTCTCGGCATACAGGCGGTGCGCCGTGATGGTCTTGATGTCGGCCTGAATGCCGGCACCACCGCTGGAATCGGATCCTGCGATGGACAGGACGGCAGGTACCTTGCTACGATCCATGTTCGCTCCCTTGTTCGGTTGGATTCAAATGGGTCTTCTACCTGCATTATAAAGTTGCCCGGGCCGGCTGTATTCCGAACCCGGGCGGGCGATGCAATCTTTACGCAAATGTAAGCAAATGTTCACGCGTCAACAATTGTCGAACACCTTGTTACCGATTGTGGCTTCGGTGACGCGTTAGTCCTCAATACCGAGGTCGATCGTCGTGCCTTCGAACACCTTGTTGACGGTGCGGACAGCACACATCTTGCCGCACATGGTGCAGGTGCCCTCGGTGGCGGCGGGGGATTCCTCGTAGCGCTTCTTGCCGGTGACCGGGTCGAGCGCGCACTTCCACATGGCGTCCCAGTCGAGCTTACGGCGTGCCTGGCCCATCTTGTCATCCATGTCGCGGGCGTGCGGCACCTTCTTGGCGATGTCGGCGGCGTGTGCGGCGATCTTGGTGGCCATGAGGCCGTCGAGCACGTCCTGGGCGTTGGGCAGGCACAGGTGCTCGGCCGGCGTCACGTAGCACAGGAAGTCGGCACCGGAGCTGGCGGAGATGGCGCCGCCGATGGCTGCGGTGATGTGGTCGTAGCCCACGCCGATATCGGTCACCAGCGGCCCCAGCACATAGAACGGGGCGTTGTGGCACAGACGCTTCTGCAGCTTCATGTTGGCGGCGATCTCGTCGAGCGCCATGTGGCCCGGGCCCTCGACCATAACCTGGACGCCGGCGGCCCAGGCGCGCTTGCACAACTTGCCCAGCTCGATCATCTCAGCGGTCTCGGTGGCGTCGTTGGAATCGTAGAGGCAGCCCGGGCGGCAGGAATCGCCGAGCGAAATCGTCACGTCGTACTCGTGGCAAATCTCGAGCAACTCATCGTAGAACTCATAGAACGGGTTCTCGTTGCCGGTGACCTCCATCCAGCCAAACAGCAGCGAGCCGCCGCGGCTTACGATGTTCATGAGGCGGCCGGTCTCCTTAAAGGTCTTGGTGACCGACTTGTTGATGCCGCAGTGGATGGTCATAAAGTCCACGCCGTCCTCGGCATGCGCGCGCACGACCTCGAACAAGTCATCCTTGGTAAGCTTGACCAGCGGTTTTTCCATGTAGCCGATGGCATCGTACATGGGGACGGTGCCCACCATGAGCGGCGTCTCGTCGATGAGCTGCTGGCGGAACTGGCGCGTCTTGCCCGAGTTGGAGAGGTCCATGATGGCGTCGGCGCCAAAGTCCTCGGCGATCTTGACCTTTTTCCATTCCTCGGCGGCATCGGCCTTGTCGCCCGAGATGCCCAGGTTGACGTTGACCTTGGTGGACAGGCCCTCACCGACACCAAAGGCGCGCATGCCCTTTTTGATGTGCACGATGTTGGCGGGAATGGCGATGCGGCCGTCGGCCACGCGCTCGCGGATGTACTCGGGGTCGCGATGCTCGCGCTCGGCGACTTCCTTCATCTGCGGCGTAATCTGCCCGGCGCGGGCGAAGTCGATTTGCGTGACGAGCTTGGGCTCGGTCTGTGTGCTCATTGGCACGGCTCCCTTCGTTGGCATTACCCATATCAGGTTTGCGGGTCAGGGCGGGCGCGCCCAATCTCAGCCTGCCGTCTTGTCCTGCAAGCTCCCCGTTTATGTAATGGGCTCAAGTATAGCCTGAATGGGTACGATTGACGCGATGAGCATGCCCGTGGGGAGGCGAACATGGAAGACAAGCATCTATATCGGGAGACGCAGTGGGATGTGTCGGCCGAGGAGGGCCGTGCCCATCATGGGCTGGTCGCAATTGGTTTTGCGATCCTTGTCGTGATGTCGATCGCCTGTTGTATCTGGACGTTTGGCGGGCGTGGGGGAGCTGCCTGGGCGTTTGAGGCGGACGATAGCCTGCCGATCATGACAGTGAAGGTCACGGGCGGCAATACCGTTGCCGCGCCGGGCGATTATTGGTACCCGCGCGATGAGTTTGTGCAGTTGCAGCTGAGTGGTGGGTCCATTCCAGGTGAAGAAATCGAGCGCGTGACCTTCGATGCGTCGCTTAAGACGCTGTTGGTTGAGCTCAAAGATCAAGGGGATGTGCCCACGACCATGGATATCGCCTTGACGGAATGGCGTCTGGAGCCTCCGACGGGTGTTGCGGTGTCCGAGGTCGAGCACGTCAAGATTGCCTATCAGGACGGTTCGACAAATGAAATTGCCAAAGCCGACGGCTTGGCGGAATAGACGCCGTGCCTAGGCAGCACATTCAAAAGTAGCGGTGGTTCTACAAGGTCTGTTCGTTCAGGAAGACCAAAGTGTTTTTATTTGAAAGCTCGGGAAGGTGACGATAACCAACGTCGAACGCGGTGAGCCCGCTTACATCCTCGAGCTTGTTTTCTGCCATCCAGCGCACCATGGAGCCGCGTGCCTTTTTGCTGGCGGTCGATCGCTGGATGGGCTTGCCGTTGCGGACACCTTCGCCAAAGAGACAAGTGACGGTTGTGGCGTCGCCTGCGAGATGGGGTAGAACGGCCTTGGCGTACTCCACGCTGGCGAGGTTGACGATCGTGGTGTTTGAGCCTGCCGGGGCGATAGCCCGCGCGAGCTTGTCGCCCCAAAACGCATAGAGGTCTCGGGCATCGTCAACGGCGAGCTTCGCGCCCATCTCCAGCCGATACGGTTCGACGGCATGAAAGGGGCGTATGCATCCGTAAAGGCCCGAGAGGATCCACAGATGGTCTTGCAGCCATGCGAGCTGCGCGGCATCCATCACCTCGGGTGCCATGCTCTGGTATTGAATGCCGTGATAGGACATGACGGCAGGGAAGAGGTGACGGGCGA
>CAJKEF010000111.1 GCA_905198825.1 uncultured Collinsella sp.
GCACCTTGCTCGCTCTGGCGGGTTTTCGCTGACGTTTTTCTACCAGCGTCGTTGCCAAAGCTGGCACTTGGGGACGCTCCTTTTGGGGTAGTCGTTGGGGACATTCTTAAACGACTACCCAGAATGAGAGTGGATAATCTCCCGTTTTTGTGGCCTGCTTTTCGAGCGAAAGTGGGAGATTATCCACTCTCATTGAGCAAGTGTCCGAAAATCCACCCTCATTCCTTCTTAGGGCCCTCCGTCCCCGAGGGATCGAGGGTCGTCTGCCGAATGGTCGATACGGCAATCCTGCGTCCATGTCACACTCAGAGATGGCCTGACCCAACCTGGAAGGAGCCTCCATGAGCCTTGACAACGTAACTCTGCGCGCCGCCACGCTCGATGACTTGACCGGCATCGCCGCCATTTACAACCAGCTGTGGTGCAACACACTACGCAACCGCGGCGACGTCGAAGCCGCCGATTTCTGCGCGCGCTTTAACATCGCTATGCAGCTGCAGCGCTCCCCCATCGCACTCGTCGCCGAGGCCGAGGGCCGCACTATCGCCGCCTGCTGTATCGGCATCTTCGAGGACGGCAAGCCGCGCACCAATCCCACGTGGGAGCCCTGCTACGACGAGATGCTCGCCCAGGCAACCGAGATGGCAAAGACCGCCGATGCCAAGCTCGAGGGCTCGCTCTTTGGCGACAGTCGTGAAAAGGCCACGGCCGACCGCTTTGCCGCCACGGGCAACGAGTATGCCCAGGGCCAGCTCAACCTGATCATCATCGTGCCCGAGTGGCAGGGCAAGGGACTCGGCCGCGAGCTCATCGACCTTGCGCGCGCCGAGCTCGCCAAGGCAGGCTGCACCAAGTTCTTCCTGATGAGCGACTGCAACTCCGACTGGCAGTTCTACGAGCACCTCAATATGAAACGCATCCATGAAGATCACAGCCAAGACACCGGCGACGGCTTTATCGTCTACATGTACGGAGGCGACACGCAGGATTAACCTGCACGCCGCCTTGCGGGCTTTCTCCAAGACGGCCCAAACCAATCAGCCAAAACGAGCTAACAGAGCGCGCTCTCCTCGACAATAGGGACATTCATCCTGCGAAGCGTGATATAGATGACCGCGCGGACACTCAACCGTCTCAGACAGATACAGGTCGAGCAGGCGCGCCCATGTGCGCGCATCAAGGCGCTCATGCGCTTTGCCAAAGAGCGACCGGCGGAAAGCCTCGCCCATAAGGTTGCCAAAGTCATTGATCGCAAGAGCGTAACTAGGGACAACATATCCGATCAGCGTCCCCACAAAGGAGCTGCGCCCATTGCACACGCAGCTATTGAGCGGAAGAGCCGGAATATCGTCGTCTAGGTCAAAAATTCTAGGTCCAGCTCGCCAGAACTGTACGGATGAATTCCGCGATTGAGCATCTTGAAGATATGGACCGCGAGTCCAAAGTCGTCCGTCTGAGGTGTAAACACCGGGGCATTCGTGGACGCCGCCAAGCTCTCGAAATCGCTGATGCCGGCTATCTCCATGAGCTAAAGCACTCGGAGGCAATATAGCCGGGAGCGGCGCATGCAGTCCTATGTGTCACATCCGAAAGCGTAAAGCTATACGAGCGCCTTGATCGTATCCATACCCGCACGCGCCGAAACCTCGCAGCCCTTCTGCCCGTTGAGCACGCACTCGAGTAGCGTATCGTATGCGCGCGGGGCTTCGGGGGCCAGGTGTGCCCTGTTAAACATGCCCTCGGGTCGCACGTTTCCCTTCGAGTCGATCATACAAGCCCCCCAATCTGTTTGGTTTCCCCAGATTGTGAGCCCGCACACCCAAGCCGCACGGCCCGCCGTTCAGCTGAAACCACCTGCCAAAAAGGGACAGGTTTATTTTGGTAGGTTTTATCTGGGCAAACGCCCAAGCCGCCACACAAAAAGCCCGCCGGCCATTGAAGCCGGCGGACTTTCATTTACGGATAATCAAACCCTGTTTACCAAGGAGCTACTACTTGTGGCGCGCCTTGGGCTGCTGCTGGGTGATGCAGTGGATGTTGCCGCCGCCGTAGATAACCTCGCGAGTCATGATACCGATGACTTCACGGTCCGGATAAGCAGCCTGGATATCCTTGAGCGCCTGGGCGTCGTTGGGGTCACCGAACTGCGGCACAAGCACCGCTCCGTTGATGGGCAGGAAATTGAGATAGCTCGGCTCGAAGGCGTCCTCGGGGGTACGCGGCAGCACGCCCTCGACGGGATCAATCGTGCTGGCCTCCTCTTCGGTCATATATACCGAAGTCGCAGGCATGATCACCTTGTGAATCTTGAGCTTGCGACCCTTGGCATCCGTGGACTCGGAGAGCGTCTTGTACGCCTCCTGGCACTCCTTGTAGAACTTATGGTTGGGATCATCGGTCCACATGCAGCAGACCTCGCCGGGCGCACTAAAGCATGCGACGTCGTCCACATGACCGTTCGTTTCGTACGGATCGATACCGTCCTTGATCCAGATAACCTTTTCGATACCGAGATACTCAGAGAGCTTCTCCTCAATCTGCTCCTTGGTGTACTGCGGGTTGCGGTCCTCGTTGAGCAGACACATCTCGGTGGTCACGACGGTGCCTTGACCATCACAGTTGAACGAGCCACCCTCGAGGATGTAGTCCTCGGGACGATAACGGTTAACCTGCTCAAGCTGTGCCACCTGCAGGCCAATGGAAGCATCCTTGTCCCACGGGAAGTACAGACCGTCAATGAAACCGCCGTAAGCATTAAAGTGGAAGTGCGAAAGGGCCACCTCCCCATTGTCATTAACGAGGAACGCCGGGCCGGGGTCGCGAATCCAGCTGTCGTTGTACTCCATGTGGATAACGCGCACGTTCTCAACACCGTCGAAGATCTCGCACACCGCGGGGAAGTCTTCGGTGTTGACGCCTACCGTGATGGGCTGAAAGCGTGCAACGGTCTTAATGATCTCGGTGAAGACCTTCTGCGCCGGCTTGGCGCCGCAGCGCCACACGTCGGAGCGGTGCGGCCACAGAATCCAGGTGCGCTCCTGCTCCTCATACTCGCCGGGCATATAGAACCCGTCCTTCTTAGGCGTGGATTCACTCTCGTAGATGGTCTTCATTTCAAGCTCCTAAATCTCGGTGCTTTTGCTTGACGAGACCATGATGCGGCCGCACCGAGATGTTCTCAATAGTCCCTCGAGCCCCTTTCAGCGACCAACGGTATACCATTCGCTGACCTAAAGTTCTATTCAGGCCGAGAACATGACATACTGGGTTCCACAATGGAAAGGACGCCCTATGCCCCCATGCAATAAACAGCAGACTATTGAGTTGGACAGTACGACCTGGACTGCTCTCAACGAGCTCGCGCTTGCAATCCACGCATCACACGGTGTCGATAAGCTGCAAAAGGAGACCCTCGAGGGAACGACAGGGCTCGTGCCCCATCGGATCGCCATGTTCGACCTGATCGAGGCGGCAGGCAGTGACGCCCCACGCTACGTCCACCCCGCAAGCAGCGGAATGGACGACCGCGCGTTGAGCGACTACTACAACCGCTACGCCGCGATGGACTATACAACATGGAGCTTTGACCTACATAAGGTCGGCGTCTACCGCGACCTCGACCTCGTGGACGTCGAGCGACGCGATGCCACACCCATCTATCGCAAATGGATGGAACCGCAGGGCGTCTACTTTGGCTGTACGGCCACGCTCGCGCACAACGACAGCCCGCTAGGAAGCATCACCCTGTTTCGCGAACGCACGGCCGGAGACTTCACCGACACCGAGCTCGCAATCCTGCTCGAAATCGCTCGGCACGCGAGCCTCGCGCTCGCCAACCTCTATCCTCGGGGCATTAATCTCACCCAGACCGAAGACACAAACCAGCTGAATGCTTTCATTACAGAACATAATATCCAACCGCGCGAAGCCGAAATCATGCAGCTCATGCTCGGCGGCAAAACGAACAAACAGATGGCAAACGAGCTATTCATAAGCGAGTCAACCGTCAAGAAGCACGTCAACGCCATCTATCGCAAGCTCGGCGTCAGCAACCGTCTGGGCCTTATGACTGCCACGCAAAACATCCTGCGATGAAAAAGGGCGCCTTCCATACGGAGAACGCCCTTTGATTTCGCCATTTGAATTAGTGTCGGCTCTGGTTCAAAGAGTAGGCAGGTTTATTTTGGCAGGGTTTATCTGGGCAAATGTCAGCCGCCACGAGGGAGCTGCCTTCCCTCACGGCGGTCTTCCAGCAGAAAAACCAAGTGAGTAGGCTTTTTGCAGGAGGCCAAGCACGCCCCAAAACGCCACAGCTCTGACCTGCGGTTTTATTGAGCATTTGCCGCGGTGTGCTCGGCATATCCAAATAAGTCTACTCACTTGCATCTAAGACGCACCAGATAGGCAAAAACCGCCGCAAAAAGGGGCCGGTTCCCTTCGCGGCTGTTGTTAATACGCCGAGCTTGTTATCGTAAAAGCCAATCACGCGCCGAAACCACACTACAGTCTTTCGACTCATACGTTGAGTCCACGCGGGCTACAACATAGCGCGCATCTTTTGCAATGTCGATCTCATCGCATACAGTCTGTAGATGGCGGGCGTACTTATCGTGATACGTTCTGGATAGCCTTGGGACTCCCTGAGTTTGTACAGTCGAGCAAATCGATTTCACGCTTGCTGTCGTCCCTATAGAAATACAGCTCGGGATTCTCGCCCACGTTGAGATGGCTCTTCGCCGTTTCGGAAACGATGAGGTTTTCGAAAACGGCCCCCAGATAAGGGCTCTCCAATAGTTGCTCCAGTGATCCAATTTTGAGCAAGTAGCAGAGCAGCCCCGTGTCGTAAAAATAGAGCTTGGGCGTTTTAGTTAGACGCTTCTTGGCATTTGCATAATAGGGCTGCAGCGAAAACGTCAGGTAGCTCTGCTCCAGGATGGACAACCAGCTTTTAATGGTCGATACGCTCACGCCCGTATCTCGAGAAAGCGAGGATATATTGATGAGGGCACCGACGCTCTGAGCAATTATGGACAGAAACTTATGAAACTCCGCCTTATTGCGCACATCAAGCAAGCCCACAACATCGCGCTCAACATAGGTATCGATATAGCTGGGAAAATAAAC
>CAJKEF010000112.1 GCA_905198825.1 uncultured Collinsella sp.
GGACTGCATGCCACCAAGTACCCCAACACCGCCATGTCGGCCGAGATGGTTGCCAACTCCGAGCGCACCGATGTCGCCGCTATCGCCTCGCGCAGCTGTGCCGAGCTGTATGGCCTGGAGGTGCTGGAGCCCAACATCCAGGACTCGGACAACAACTACACGCGCTTTGTCGTCATCAGCAGCGAGCCGCGCGTCTACCCCGGCGCCAACCGTACCTCGCTCATGATCACCACGGCCAACGAACCGGGCGCCCTCTATCGCGTGCTCGAGCGCTTCTACGCGCTCAACATCAACCTCATCAAACTCGAGAGCCGTCCCATCCCCGGGCACGACTTTGAGTTTATGTTCTACTTTGACCTGGACTGCCCCTTTGGCAGCAAGGCACTCGACGACCTGCTCGATTCCATCGACGACGTGTGCGAGAGCTTTACCTACTTTGGCAGCTACACGGAGGTGCTCTAGATGACCGATACCGCCGCAACCCGTCCCTATGGCGTGCTGGGCCGCGTGCTGGGCCACAGCTACACCCCGACCATCTACAAGGAGCTGGCGGGGCTTGAGTACGTGCGTTTTGAGCGCGAGCCCGAGGATCTCGAGGCTTTTATGACGGGCGATGAATGGGAAGGCACCAACGTGACCATCCCCTACAAGCGTGCCGTCATGGAATACCTGGACGAGCTGAGCCCGCTGGCCGAGCGCATGGGCAACGTTAACACCATCACACGCCTGCCCGACGGCCGCCTGCGCGGTGACAACACTGACTATTTCGGTTTTCAGTGCCTAGTCGAGGAATTGGGCGTAGAGGTTGCCGGCAAGAAGGTCCTCGTCCTCGGTGCCACCGGTGGTGCCGGCACCACGGCAAGTATGGTGCTGGGCGACCTGGGCGCAATCGTGGTGCCCGTGGGACGCACGAGCGAGGTCAACTATGACAACATCGCACAGCAGTCCGACGCCGCGTTGCTCGTCAACTGCACGCCCGCTGGCATGTTCCCCCACTGCCCCGACGCGCCTTGCACGCTCGGGGGCCTCGACGCGCTCGAGGGCGTCATCGATATCGTCTACAACCCCGCCCGCACGGGACTCATGCTCGAGGCCGAGCGCCGCGGCATCCCCTGCATCGGCGGCCTGCTCATGCTTGTGGCACAAGCAGCACAGGCTGCTGAGAGCTACACCGGCAAAGCCACCCCGCGCGAGCGCATCCTGGATGTGACGGAGCGCCTGTCTCAACGCGAGCAGAACATCGCCCTGATTGGCATGCCAGGTTCGGGCAAGACCCGCGTGGGCGAGCAGATCGCCCAGCTCACGGACCGCGAGCACATCGACCTCGATCGCGCCCTCGAGGAGCGCCTGGGCATGCCCTGCGCCGACTTTATCGTCGAGCGCGGCGAGGCGGCCTTCCGCGAGCAGGAGACGGCGGCGCTGGCCGACATCTCCAAGCGCAGCGGCCTGGTGCTCTCCACCGGCGGCGGCGTGGTCACGCGCGATGAAAACTATCCGCTGCTGCACCAGAACAGCCAAATCGTGATGCTTAACCGCAAGCTCGACGAACTCGCTCATAAGGGACGCCCCATCACTGCCCGCGATGGCATCGAAAAGCTCGCCGAGCAGCGCATGCCGCGCTACCGCGCCTGGGCCGACCACATCATCGACTCGCGCGACTGCGCCGCCAACACCGCCCGCGCCGTCCTCGACACCCTCCCACCCGCTCTCTAACAAAAACCACCACAAAGGGGACAGGCACCTTTGTGGTGGTTTTTCATTCCGCCTCACCGCCCGCCCAACCACAAAGGAAGCAACCATGAAAGCACTCGTCATCAACGGACCCAACCTCAACATGCTCGGCATTCGCGAGCCGGGCATCTATGGCAGTGACAACTACGACCGCCTGGTCCAGATCTGCCAGGAGGCAGGCGCAACGCAGGGCTTTGACGAGGTCGAGGTCTTCCAGTCCAACCACGAGGGCAGCATCGTCGACAAGATCCAGGAGGCTTACGGCAACGTCGACGGCATCGTCATCAACCCAGCAGCCTATACGCACACCAGCGTGGCCATCCTGGATGCCCTTAAAGCCGTCGCCATCCCTGCCGTCGAGGTTCACATCAGTGCCGTCGAGACGCGCGAGGACTTCCGCCAGGTGAGCTACGCCCGCCTAGCCTGCTTCGCCACCATCACCGGCGAAGGCCTGCAGGGATATGCCCACGCGCTGGAGCTGCTGAAAAAGCATCTGGAAAAGTAAAATGCCAACCCCAACAAACAGCAGCGGCTTGTTCGCGCTCGGCTTCAGCAGCATACAAGATGAAAAAAGCCCAGACCACCAAGCGGTCCGGGCTTAATAAACGATGGTGCTCCATGGCGGATTCGAACCGTCGACCTTGGGATTAGAAGTCCCCTGCTCTATCCAACTGAGCTAATGGAGCAAATAACCACACGCCCAAGCAAGCGCAAGCCTGTCGGGCGCAAGTAATTATAACCTAGTTGAACTGCTCGCGATACGCCTTGCAGACCTCATCGACCGGGCCGTCCATGCGAAGGTCACCCTTCTCAATCCAAACGGCACGCTGGCAGATGCGCTCAACCTGCTCCATGGAGTGCGAAACGAACAGAACCGTCACGTCACCGCTCTGGATAAAGTGCTGAATGCGAGCCTCACACTTCTGCTGGAAGAACACATCACCGACGGACAGCGTCTCGTCAACGATAAGAATATCGGGCTCGGTAATCGTTGCAATTGCAAAGGCGATACGCGCCACCATGCCCGAGGAGAAGTTCTTAAGCGGCATATCGACAAAGTTCTGCAGCTCGGCAAACTCAATAATGCCGTCAAAGTTGGCGTCGATGAACTCCTTGGTATAGCCGAGCAGGGCGCCGTTCAGATAGATGTTCTCGCGGGCAGTCAGCTCGGGGTCAAAGCCGGCACCAAGCTCAATCAACGGCGCGATGTTACCGTGCACCTTAACGCTGCCCTCGCTAGGCTCAAGCACGCCAGCGATAATCTTGAGCATCGTAGACTTACCGGAACCATTGGTGCCGACCAGACCCACGACCTCGCCGCGATGAATCTCGAACGAGATGTGCTTAAGCGCCCTAAACTCCTCAAAGAACAGCTCGTGCTTGGCAAGCTTAATGAAGTACTCCTTGAGGTTGGTCAGCGACTCGGACGCCATGTTAAAGATCATGGTGACGTCGTCGACCTCGACAGCCAGAGGCTGCTCGCTGTAATCAACAACAGATTCAGTCATCACAGCACTCCTTAAATGTAGAGGATAAATTTGCGCTCGGACTTATGGAACACGGTGTAGCCAATAGCAAGCGCAAGAACCGCCCAAGCGACGCACATACCAAACGTCAAAAGCGAGGGCGTGGTCTGGAACAGAAAGATATCGCGCATAAACTGCAGGTAGTTATACATGGGGTTCGCATAGACCAGAATGCGCACGAGATGCGGCATTTGCGCAACGAAATCGGTCGTCCAGAAAATAGGCGTGATATAAGTCCACGCCGTGATGACAACACTCCACAGATGCATGACATCGCGGAAGAAGACCGTAAGGGCAGAGAGCATCATGCCCAGGCCCATGCAGAAGCACATAAGCAGCAGCAGGCAGACCGGCAGCAGAATAAGGTGCCAAGAAGGCATAACGTGGAACCACAGCATAACGATGGCAACGGCGACCAGCGAAAAGGCAAAGTTAACCAGCGAGAAGAGCACCTTCTGTACTGGGAAGACCCAGCGGTGCACCTTAACCTTCTTGAGCAGAGGGGCAGCGCCCACGATAGACGTCAGGGCCTGGTTCGTAGACTCGGACATGACGGCAAAGGTAATGTTACCCACGATCAAGTACAGCGGGTACATCTCGGGCGTAATTGAGCCATTGCGGCCCTGGGCGAAAATCGTCGAGAACACGATGGCCATGACGATCATCATCAGCAGCGGGTTGAGCACCGACCATGCGACGCCCAGAACGCTACGGCGATACTTGATCTTAAAATCCTTGGTAACCAGCTGACGAAGGATAAACGCGTCCTTCTCAAATTCGTTCTTAGCAAACGTCGCAGGCAGACTGCGAGTTTCTTGTTGCTTTGTCTGATCCGACACGGATGCAACTCCTTTACTCGTAATCGTTGACAAACGAACAGTATAGACCCGACGGCCATGCAAACGATTCGCGCAACAAAACTGGAGAACTAACCCACATCTTAGGATGCCAAGCCCAAACGGCTATACTTTCAAGGATTGAATGTATAAGGAGCATTGAGTGAATTCTGAATCCATCGCCGTCATCATCCCCTGCTACAACGAAGCGCTCACGATTGGTAAGGTCATCGACGACTTTCACCGCGAGCTTCCGCAAGCGACGGTCTATGTCTACGACAACAACTCATCGGACGATACCTCACGCATCGCTACCGAGCACGGCGCCACGGTCCGCTTTGAACCCCGCCAGGGAAAGGGCAACGTGTGCCGCCAGATGTTTCGCGATATCGACGCCGATTGCTACCTGATGGTCGACGGAGACGACACCTACCCCGCCGAGGCGGCCAAAGCCCTCTGCGAGCCTATCCTCAGCGGCACGGCCGACATGACCGTAGGCGATCGCCTTTCCAACGGCACCTACGCCGAGGAAAACAAGCGTGCCTTCCACGGCTTTGGCAACAATCTGGTCCGCGCCATGATCAAGTGGATCTATGGTTACAGCTTCGATGACGTCATGACCGGCTACCGCGCCATGAGCCGCCCGTTCGTTAAAACCTTCCCCGTGCTTTCCGAGGGCTTTCAGATCGAAACCGAGCTCTCGATTCACGCCGTCGACCACCGCTGGCGCATCAAAGATGTACCCATCGAGTACCGCGACCGTCCGGAAGGCTCCGAGTCCAAGCTCAATACCGTGAGCGACGGCATTAAAGTCGTTGCGATGATCGGCACGCTGTTCAAGGACTACCGCCCGCTGAAGTTCTTCAGCCTCGTCGCGCTTCTGTTTGCGGTGATCGGCCTCGCCCTGGGCATGCCCATAGTTGTCGAGTATTTCCAGACCGGCCTCGTTCCGCGCTTCCCCACCGCCATGCTCGCCGCCTCGTTTATGTTCCTGTGCGGACTGA
>CAJKEF010000113.1 GCA_905198825.1 uncultured Collinsella sp.
TGCATCATTAGCGACAATACAGGCAGGGAAGCCTGGATGACGAGATGGAAGTGGTTGTCCATAAGGCACCAAGCCAACACCGCCACGTCATGGCGCGCAAACCTGTCCGAGATATCCGATAAGAAACGATAACGGTCGGAGTCATCTTCAAAAATAATCTGTTTGGAGTTGCCGCGGTCAAAGACGTGGTAATAGCCGGTGATCGAAACGGCACGGGCGCATCTTGGCATAATCTCTCCTTTCAAAGCTGTACAGGCAACACCTAAAAGGAGAGAAGAAACGCAAAATGCTGAGCCTGTAACCTATTTATATCCAATGAGTGGCAACAACAGGCCCAGAACGGCAAAATGACAAATCGATGTCTGTCCCAAATGAGTGAAAGCACTCATGTAAGCCTGTCCCCAATGAGTGGGGCGATGCTATAGGATAGTTTAGTTAAAACGCTTCAGTATATTGAAGCGTTTTAGTGTGCCTTTTACAGGAATCTGACCGTTCGCCGAATAATTTCTTGCTATCATGCAAGGCGTAGGGTAAATCTCCGATCGCAAGGAGACACAAATGGTGAAAAAGTCACCGGAAAACACTACTCCCGCAATTGTGGACAACGTAGAGGCGCTTGAGGCTAAGCTCGCTCAGATGCGAGAGGCCCAGGCGCTTTTTGCTACGTACACGCAGGAGCAGGTCGACAAGATCTTCTATGAGGCCGCCATGGCCGCCAACAAGGCTCGTATCCCGTTGGCGAAGATGGCCATCGAGGAGACCGGCCGCGGCGTTCTTGAGGACAAGGTCATCAAGAACCACTACGCCGCAGAGTACATCTACAACGCTTACAAGAACACCAAGACCTGTGGTGTCCTGGAGCGCGACGAGGCTTACGGCATCACCAAGATCGCCGAGCCCATCGGCATCGTGGGCGCCGTCATCCCGACGACCAACCCCACCTCTACCGCGATCTTCAAGACGCTGATCAGCCTGAAGACCCGCAACGCCATCATCATCTCCCCGCACCCGGCTGCCGCCAAGTGCACCATCGCCGCCGCCAAGCTCGTGCTTGACGCCGCCGTCAAGGCCGGCGCCCCCGAGGGCATCATCGGCTGGGTCGATGTCCCCTCCATCGAGCTGACCAACATGGTCATGCGCGACGTCGACATCATCCTCGCCACCGGTGGCCCGGGCATGGTCAAGGCCGCTTACTCCTCGGGCAAGCCCGCCCTGGGCGTTGGCGCCGGTAACACCCCGGTCATCATCGACGACACCGCCGACGTGCTGCTCGCCGTCAACTCCATCATCCACTCCAAGACCTTCGACAACGGCATGATCTGCGCTTCCGAGCAGTCCGTGACCGTCATCGACACCATCTATGACCAGGTCAAGGCCGAGTTCCAGAAGCGCGGCTGCTACTTCGTCAAGCAGGGTGCCGAGATGGAGGCCCTGCGTGCCGCCATGTTCAAGAACGGCGCTCTCGATCACCGCATCCCCGGCATGGCTGCCGCCAAGATCGCCGAGCTCGCCGGCATCGAGGTTCCCGCCAAGACCAAGATCCTGATCGCCGAGGTCACCTCCACCGACCCCGCCAAGGAGGAGTTCTCCCACGAGAAGCTCTCCCCGGTCCTGGCCATGTACCACGCCAAGGACTTCCAGGAGGCCGTCGACAAGGCCGAGCACCTGGTGCTCGCCGGTGGCCCGGGCCACACCGCCTCTCTGTACGTGCACCCCGCTCAGGCCGAGAAGATCAGCCTGTTCGAGCACGTCATGAAGGCCTGCCGCATCGTCATCAACACCCCGTCCTCGCACGGCGGCATCGGTGACCTGTACAACTTTGGCATGAAGCCGTCTCTGACCCTGGGCTGCGGCTCCTGGGGCGGCAACTCCGTCTCCGAGAACGTTGGGGTGAAGCACTTGATCAACGTTAAGACTGTGGCCGAGCGCCGTGAGAACATGCTGTGGTTCCGCGCTCCCGAGAAGGTCTACTTCAAGAAGGGTTCCACGCCCGTCGCCCTCGACGAGCTCGGTACCGTCATGGGCAAGAAGCGCGCCTTCATCGTCACCGACCAGTTCCTCTTCAAGAATGGCAACACCCGCGCCATCGAGGCCAAGCTCGACGAGATGGGCATTGCCCACGACTGCTTCTACGACGTCGAGCCCGATCCGTCGCTGCAGTGCGCACGTCGCGGCGCCAAGCAGATGGCTCTCTTTGAGCCGGACGTCATCATCGCCGTCGGCGGTGGCTCCGCTATGGACGCCGGCAAGATCATGTGGATGATGTACGAGCACCCCGAGTGCAAGTTTGAGGACATGGCCATGGACTTCATGGACATCCGCAAGCGTATCTTCACCTTCCCCGAGATGGGCAAGAAGGCCTACTTCGTCGCCGTCCCGACCTCCTCGGGTACCGGCTCCGAGTGCACGCCGTTCGCCATCATCACCGATAAGGAGACCGGCATCAAGTGGCCGCTCGCCGACTACGCGCTGCTCCCCAACATGGCTATCGTCGACGCCGACAACTGCATGACCGCTCCGCGCGGCCTGACCGCTGCCTCCGGCATCGACGTCATGACCCACGCCATCGAGTCCTACGTCTCCATCATGGCTTCCGACTACACCAAGGGCCTCTCCGAGCGCGCTGCTAAGCTCGTCTTCGAGAACCTGCCCTCCAGCTTCACGAACGGCGCCAAGGACCCGCATGCCCGCGAGGAGATGCACAACGCCTCCTGCATGGCCGGTATGGCCTTCGCCAACGCCTTCCTGGGCCTCAACCACTCCATGGCCCACAAGCTCGGCGCCTTCCATCACCTGCCCCACGGCCTCGCAAACGCCGTCATCCTGACCCGCGTCATGCGCTACAACGCCGCCGAGGCTCCCGTCAAGATGGGTACCTTCTCCCAGTATCCTTACCCCAACGCGCTGCACAACTACGCCGAAATGGCCAAGTACTGCGGCATCGAGGGCAAGGACGACAAGGAGGTCTTCGAGAACTTCATCACGAAGCTCGAGGAGCTCAAGGACTTCATCGGTGTCAAGAAGACCATCGCCGACTACGGTGTTGACGAGCAGTACTTCCTCGACACCCTCGACGAGATGACCGAGCAGGCATTCAACGACCAGTGCACCGGCGCTAACCCGCGCTACCCGCTCATGAGCGAGATCAAGGAGCTCTACCTGGACGCCTACTACGGCCGCGAGGCCAGCTCCTACGAGGACTAGCTCCTCTTGCGTTTCCCCTGAGGGGGCGGGCACGTCCCGCCCCCTTCTCGCTTTGCATGCTCGCTCGTAATGGTTCTAAGCACGTTGCCACAAAGGAGGCAGCACCATGGAACTGTCTGATAGCAAGGTCGAGCTCGTCGCACGCAAGAACAAGGTCGTCTACCAGGACGGAAGCCGCGTGGTCAAGGTGTTCAACGGCACCAAGCCCGCCGGTGACGTCTTCAACGAGGCCCTCAACGTGGCCCGCATTGCGGAGACGCCCATCAAGCACCCCCACGTGCTGGAGGTCTCCCAGGTGGCCGACGGCTCCTGGGCCCTGGCCACCGAGTACGTTCCCGGCAAGACCCTCGCGGCCCTCATGGCCGAGGAGGGCGCGGACTTCGACGCCCTTCTGGAGAAGTTCGTCGACTTGCAGGTGGCCGTCCAGAACACGCCGGCTCCCACGCTTCTCTCCAAGCAGAAGGAGAAGGTCGCGTCCATGATCGGGCGCGTGAAGGAGCTTGACCCCTCCGTCCGCTATGACCTGCAGATGCGCGCCGACCGTATGGCCGCCGGCAAGTCCGTCTGCCACGGCGACTTCAACCCCACCAACGTCATCGCGGGTGACGACGGCGAGCTCTACGTCTGCGACTGGGCCCACGTCACCCAGGGCCTGCCCGAGGCCGACGCCGCCATGACCTACATCCTCTTCAACGTGGAGTACCCCGAGAAGGCAGAGGCCTACCTCGACCTCTACTCCAAGAAGGCCGACGTCCCCAAGCAGAAGATCCACTACTGGGTTCCCGTCGTGGCCGCCGCCGAGCTCTCCCGCAACCGCAAGGAGAGCGAGGAGTTCCTCAAGAGCTGGATCGACGTCGCCAACGACTACGAGTAGGAGTTGACAAAGGGACAGTCCCTTTGTCAACTTGGGGGTGACAGTGGCGCCACCTCCTCCAAGTATCCCGAAACCTCATAGAAGCTTAAAGCGAGCAACCCCGTTGACACAGGTCAGCGGGGTTGTATTTCTAAACAATGCGTGAGGAGAATCAACCCATAGCTCTCCTCTGCCGGCGCGACCGTCCACATCGACGCGTATGGCAACGCGTCGCTGGGGGAGGGGTCTGCGGGCTTCTCGCTTGAGGGCTCAAGGCTGACGCTTTCCGACGAGCCCATCAGTCTCTCCTTCGCCAAGGCGGACGGGCGCGGCAACGCCCTCGACGGAGCCCTCTTCAGCGTGAGCGGCGTCTTCGCCGACGGCCAGGGCCACCTGCTTAACGAGGGCCAGGCCACGACCCCCGAGAGCCTTGACGTGAGCGCCCTCTCCGAGCTCAACTTCGTCCAGGGACAGACCTACACGCTGGAGGAGACTCGCGCCCCGGCGGGCTACGAGCTCATCTCCGGCAAGCTGACGTTCTCTGTCGACAAAGACGGCAAGGGCACGCTCGACCTCTCCGGCGTCTCCAACGGCAGCTATGCCGTCTCTGCTGACGGCGTGGCCATCACGACCGTCGACGAGCCCATCGAGGCACAGGTGACCAAGGTCTCCTCTGCGGACGGCACGGCCCTCGCGGGCGCCACCTTCACGCTCTCGCCCGCCGACGGCAAAAACGCGGACGGCCAGCCCAACCACTTTGCCGACGCCTCCGCCGCCGGCGTCCTCGATCTCGTGACGGGCGAGGATGGCGTCGCGCACATTCCGGCCGCAACGCTCGCGGCCGGCAACGCGTACGTGCTGGTGGAGACCGCGGCCCCGGCTGGCTACGTCCTCGCTGAGGGCAGCTTCACCTTTGTGGTGGCCCCCGACGGCACCCTCGTGGCGGGGGAGGGACCCAAGGTCTACG
>CAJKEF010000114.1 GCA_905198825.1 uncultured Collinsella sp.
TTGGAGGCACCCACGGCCTTCAGGAACTCGGTGTCGCTCTGGAAACTTTTAAGCTTCTCCAGCTCAAAGGCGTCCTTAAGCCAGCCATCGCCAATGGCCTCGGTCACGAGCTTGGCGTAGGTGGGGTTGGCCTCGGCAAAGAAGCGACGGTGCGAGATGCCGTTGGTCTTGTTGTTGAACTTCTCGGGCGTCAGGGCATAGAAGTCCTTGAGCACGATGTTCTTGATGATGTCGGAGTGGATCTTTGCCACGCCGTTGACGCTATGGCTGCAGATCACGGACAGGTTGGCCATGCGAATCTCGCCGTCCCATAGAATGGCGGTCTGGCGCAGACGCTCCTGCCAGCCCTCCTGCGTGGTGTCGAACGACTCGTGCCAACGACGGCTGATCTCGTCGATGATCTGGTACACGCGGGGGAGGAGCTTGGAGAACGTGCCGATGGGCCACTTCTCCAGAGCCTCGGGCAGGATGGTGTGGTTGGTGTAGCTCACAACCTGCGTCACGATGTTCCAAGCGTCATCCCACTCGAGCTTCTTCTCATCGATGAGGATGCGCATGAGCTCGGGGCCGCACATGGCGGGGTGGGTATCGTTGGTGTGGATGGCCACAAACTGCGGCAGCAGCTCCCAGTTCTCGCCGTGCTCCTTCTCAAAGGTGTCGAGTAGGCTGTAGATGCCGGCCGAGACAAACAGGTACTCCTGCTTCAGGCGCAGCAGGCGGCCGTGCTCGCCGGCGTCGTTGGGGTAGAGGATGGCGCTGATGGCTTCGGCCTCGGCGCGCTCGGCATCGGCCAGGGCGTAGTCGCCGCGGTTGAAGGCCTCAAGGTCAAAGTGCTCCTCGACCGGCTCGGCAGCCCAGACGCGCAGCTTGTTGACAGTCTCGCCGGCATAGCCCACGACGGGGATGTCATAAGGGACGGCCAGGATGTCCTGCGTGTCCACCGTGCGGTAGAACGTGCGACCGTTCTCCTCAAAGCCCTCAACATGGCCACCAAACTTGATGGTCACGGCCTTGTCCTGACGGCGGACCTCCCAGGGATAGCCGTGGGTGAGCCACTCGTCGGTGGCCTCGACCTGGCTGCCGTTGACGATCTCCTGCTTAAACAGGCCGTAGCGGTAGCGCATACCGTTGCCGTAGCCGGCAATGCCCTCGGCTGCCATGGAATCCAGGAAGCATGCTGCCAGACGGCCCAGACCACCGTTGCCCAGCGCCGGATCGGGCTCCTGGTTCTCGATGACGGACAGATCAAAGCCCATATCGTCGAGCGCCTCGGCGACCATGTCGCGCACGCCAAAGTTGAGCAGGTAGTTGTCGAGCAGGCGGCCGATCAAAAACTCGATCGAGAAGTAGTACACGCGCTTTTTGCCCTCGGCGGTGGCGCGGGCGTCGCTCTTGGTGGCGACGGTGCGCGCCTTCTCGGCCACGAGCTTGGCCAGGGCGTTAAAGCGGTCGAGGTCGCTGGCGGCCTCGACGCTCTTGCCGCTTATGCTCATGACGGCATCGCGATAGAGCTCGGTAAACTCCTGTTTGTTGTCGAAGATCTTATTCATACGTTCCTTTCCCCCGGGGATGTTTCTCCCGGAACGGTTATGACTTGTATCCTACGCCCCTTCGGGGCGGGTAATTACAGCTGTAACGGCTTTGTTACGCATCCTTGGCAGACGACTTAACAGAAGCAGACTTGGCCTTGGTAGCGGCCTTTTTGGCAGCCGGCTTCTTGGTCGCGGCCTTAGCAGTGGGCTTAGCAGCGGTCTTGGCCTTGGTGGTCGTAGCCTTCGCCTTGGCCGGAGTCTTCTTAGCGGCCGCAGGCTTGGGCTTCACCGAGGACGTGCGCTTGCGCGTCGCCTTCTTGGGCTCCTCGACCACGGGCGGCTTGTAGCTGCTGGGACCGAGGCGCTTAAGCACCACGCCCGCCAGACCGGGCACCTTAATCTCGATGGAGTCCATCTGCCCGTTCCAGGGATAGGGCTCGCTTGAGCAGGTGTAGGGTTCCTCGCCGGCGTATCCGCTGCCGCCAAACTCGGGACGGTCGGAATCGAAGATGACCTCCCAGTCGCCCTCGCGCGGCACGCCCACGCGGAAGCTCTCGTAGCTCGCCGGGTCAAAGTTGATCAGGATCACCAGGTCGTCATCGACGTCCTCGCCCTGACGCACAAAGCTCACGATGGACTGCTTGGAGTTGTCCGCGTCGATCCAGGTAAAGCCGTCGTCAGTGTAACCGCGCTCGTACAGGGCGGGCTCGGCGGTATACAGGTGGTTAAGCGCCTTGATAAACGCCTGATGATGACGGTGGGTCTCGTACTCCTCGGTCAGGAACCACTGGATGGACTCGTAGTAGCGCCACTCAATAAACTGGCCGATCTCGTTGCCCATAAAGTTGAGCTTGGCACCGGGGTGCGTCATCTGGTAGAAAGCCAGCGTGCGCAGGCCGGCAAACTGGCGCCACCAGTCGCCCGGCATACGGCCGATGAGCGAGCACTTGCCGTGCACGACCTCGTCGTGGCTCAGCGGGCAGATGAAGTTCTCGGTAAAGGCGTACATGATGGAGAACGTGAGCAGGCCGTGGTTGCCGGGGCGCCACGGAAAATCGGTCTGCATGTAGTGCAGGGTGTCGTTCATCCAGCCCATGTCCCACTTGTAGTGGAAGCCCAGACCGCCGTCCTGCGGCGGATAGGTCACGAGCGGCCACGCGGTGGACTCCTCGGCCATCATCATCACGTCGGGGTAGTGCGCCTCCACAGCGCAGTTGACCTGACGGATAAACGCGCTGGCGTCCAGGTCCTCCTCGGTACCGTACTTGTTGAACTTCTTTTGGCCGGGATCGTCAATGCCAAAGTTGAGGTACAGCATGCTGGACACGCCGTCCATGCGAATGCCGTCCACGTGGAAGTTCTCGAGCCAATACAGCACGTTCGAGACCAGGAAGGAGCGGACCTCGCCGCGGGCGAAGTCAAACTTGTGCGTGCCCCAGTTGGGGTGAATCTCGTGCTCAAACAGCATGTGGCCGTTAAAGGTGGCAAGGCCGTGGGAGTCGGCGCAAAAACCGCCGGGCACCCAGTCCATGATCACGCCAATGCCCGCCTCGTGGCACGCATCGATAAAGTGCATGAGCTGCTGCGGGTTGCCGTAGCGCGACGTGGCGGCGTAATAGCCGGTCGTCTGGTAGCCCCAGGAGCCATCGAAGGGATGCTCCATAAGCGGCATGACCTCGATATGCGTATAGCCCATGTCGTGCACATAGTCCACGAGCTCCACCGACAGGTCATCGTAGGTATAGAACTCGCCGCGCTGGGCGGGGAAGGGATCCATGGGGCCGGGGTAGTTGCCGTACTCGTCGGGCTCGCCCTGCGGCGCGTCACCGTGGCGCTTCCACGACCCAATATGCACCTCGTAGATGTTAAGGGGCTGCGACATGTGGTTATGGCTGGCGCGGCGCTTGAGCCATGCGGCATCGTTCCACTTATAGCCGTCGAGGGTCCACAATACGCTTGCCGTGCCCGGAGGGCACTCTGCCTTAAAGGCATACGGATCGGCCTTGTAGAGCTTTTCGCCCTCGTTGGTCTCGATAAGGTACTTATAGAGCTGGCCCTGCTCGGCGCCAGGAATAAAGCCTTCCCAAATAGCGCTCGTGTGCATGGGCACCAGCGGGTTTGCTTCTTCGTCCCAGTCGTTAAATTCGCCAATGACATGGACGCTCTTTACTTCGGGCGCCCAAACGCAAAAACGCCAGCCGCGCGTGCGCTGCTGTGTGTCGGGATGCGCGCCCATCTTTTCCCAGCTGCGCTCCCACGTGCCGATGCCAAACAGGTAGACATCGTCTTTGGTGAGCTCCGGTGCGTGCGGGGCGGCTTTACGGGTGGCAGGCTTTTTGGTTGCTGGCTTTAGCTTTGTATCGCTCACGTTTGATCCCATCATGACGCGGCAGCGTGTTGCCTTGGTGACTAGATGCGAAAGGTCCAAGGCTGCACGAATCGAAGGGACGGCGAAGTTTCTGTGATTCGTTCCACCTCGCGTGCTCGGTGGAACTTTCGGCAGAAACTACGATAACACCTGTGCGTTAGTTTTATGGACGAAAGCGGATTTGCGGGGGCGTTTAATCGGTAAGCGACATGTTTATACCACTGGCAGAATTGCCGTGGTAAAACTCTTGACAGTTTTACCAATTAGGGTTTCAAAATTGTTAGCCTGACGTTTGGTAAAACGTTTTTAGCAGGTTGTTTACCATTTGACATCGAAAGGTTCGTTTATGTCCCATACCGCCGCTCCCAAGGTTGCTTTTATTTTCGATTGCGACGGCACGCTGGTTAATAGCACCCCCGTTTGGGCCTATGCCCAGCCCGAGTTATTGCACCGCCACGGTGTCGACGTGACGGTCGATGATTTTGCCCAGTTTGAGCATCTGTCGCTGGAGGATGAGTGCCAGGCCTACCACGACACGTGGGGCATTGGCGCGAATGGCGAGGAGCTGTATCGCGAGCTGAGCGACATTCTGATCGATGGCTACTCCAAGGTGCCGCCGCGCGAGGGGCTCCTGGCTTTTTTGGAGCAGGCGAAGGCGGCCGGTATTGCCATGTGCGTTGCCACATCCACGCCGGCCGAGCTGGTTAAGTCCGCGCTCGCTGGTGCCGGGCTCGACGCCTACATGGAATTTGTTACCACGACAGGCGAGGCGGGCCGCTCCAAGCAGTTCCCCGATGTGTACGAGCTGGCGCTGCGCCGTCTGGAGGAGCGCCATGGGCACCAGTTTGACCGCGCATGGGTGTTTGAGGACGCGGTCTTTGGGCTTAAGAGCTCCGGCACCGCTGGATTTAAACGCGTGGGCATCTATGACCCGCACGGCCGCATGGAGCGCGACGACGTGTGCGACAACTGCGATATTTTTATCGATAGCTATGAGGACCTGGATCTGGCCCGCGTGCTTTCGTTTGAGGGATAGGCGAGAACTGTGGCTTGCAAGGTATTAGTGGTCTGCGGC
>CAJKEF010000115.1 GCA_905198825.1 uncultured Collinsella sp.
AAAGCACTTAATGTGCTCTTCGTCTTGCGCAGGACTGTAGAGCAGCAAACTTAACCGCCCCGCCCGGCAGGCAAGCGTACAGGAACGACATCTGTCCAACAATTCGTGCGAAACATAATGAAAAACCGTTTGATGTGAGTTAATATAAACAATGTCGTGAATCTGACTCCTGCCACATGCATGACAGGGGTTAAACACAAAAAGGAGTCAACTATGGTTTCTGAGAAGGCTACCCTCGTTAATCCTCAGGGTCTGCACATGCGTCCGGCTGGTCTGTTCGCCTCCACCATGGGCAAGTACGCCTGTGACGTGACGGTCGTCACCCCCGAGAAGGAGGTCAACGGCAAGTCCCCGATGGCCCTCATGGCTGCTGGTATCCCCTGCGGTACTGAGGTCGAGGTCAAGTGCGACGGCGCCGACGAGGCCGAGGCTCTGGCTGCTGCCATCGAGCTCATCAAGAGCGGTCTTGGCGAGTAGAACTCAAACGGGTCGCATGTTGAACAACTAAGTTCATATTTGGGGGCGCAGTGACCTGTTGTAAGGTAGCTGCGCTCTTTTGTCATGGATATGGCAAAACGCTTTATCACATGACACGGAGAGAGGAATGGGAATGTATCAGGGAGTCAACGCTTCCGAGGGCATCGGTATCGGCACCGTCATGGTCGCCGTCGATCCCGACTTGACGTTTGAGCCGCACGAGGTTGCTGATTCGGCAGCAGAGAAGGAGCGCTATCAGTCCGCTCTTTCGGTCTTCTGCGAGAAGACCCAGGCTCAGGCCGACCACATGAAGGAGACGGTGGGCGAGGCCGAGGCCGAGATCATGAGCGGACACATTGTCCTGGCTCAGGACCCGGGCATGACTGACGCCATCAACGCCGCCATTGACGGCGGTACCTGCGCCGAGCAGGCGCTCATGGACACTTCGACCATGTTCGAGAACATGTTCCTGTCCATGGACGACGAGATGTTCCGTCTGCGCGCGGCCGACATCGCCGACATCCGCACCGGTATTCTGGCCGAGCTGCTGGGCAAGGAGGTCGTCGACCTCTCCGTCCTGCCCGAGAACACCGTCGTTGTCGTGCACGACCTCACGCCGTCCATGACCGCCACGATCGATAAGGCCCACGTTGCCGGTATCGTCACCGAGACCGGTGGCCGCACGTCGCACTCCGCGATCATCGCACGCGCCCTCGAGATCCCGGCTGTCCTTTCGGTTTCCAACAGCTGCACCGCGCTGCGCAACGGTATGACCGTTGTCGTCGACGGTGGCAAGGGTATCGTCGAGGCCGATCCCGACGAGGAGACGCTCGCTGCCTATACCGCCAAGGCCGAGGCCTTCGCTGCCGAGAAGGCGGCCCTCGAGGCCTTCCGTGGCAAGCCGTCCGTGACTGCCGATGGCATCAAGAAGATCATCGCCTGCAACATCGGTAACCCCGATGACGTGCCCAACGCGCTCGATCACGACGCCGAGGCCATCGGTCTGTTCCGCTCCGAGTTCCTGTTCATGGACTCTGCTGAGCTTCCTTCCGAGGAGGAGCAGTTCAACGCCTACCGTAAGGTCGCCAGCGCGCTCAAGGGTGCTCCGGTCATCATCCGCACGCTCGATGTGGGTGGCGACAAGGAGATTCCGTATCTGCATATGGTCAAGGAAGACAACCCCTTCATGGGCTTCCGCGCCGTGCGTTACTGCCTGGCCAATCCCGACCAGTACAAGGTCCAGCTCCGCGCTCTGCTGCGCGCTAGCGCCTTCGGTGACGTCAAGATCATGATCCCACTCGTCACCTGCGTCGAGGAGGTCTTGGCTGTCAAGGAGCTCGTCGAGCAGTGCAAGGCCGAGCTGACCGAAGAGGGTCGCAAGTTCAACGAGAACATCGAGGTCGGCATTATGGTCGAGACGCCCGCCGCTTCGCTGCTCGCTGACCGTCTTGCCGAGGTCGCCGACTTCTTCTCCATCGGCACCAACGACCTGATCGGCTACACCATGTGCGCCGACCGTGGTAACGACACCATCTCCAACCTGTACCAGGTGTACTATCCCGCCGTGCTCCGCTCGCTCAAGAACATCATCGAGAGCGGCGTGAAGGCCGGCATCATGGTCGGTATGTGCGGCGAGGCCGCTGCCGATCCGCTGCTCGAGCCGCTGCTGATCAGCTGGGGCCTGGAGGAGTTCTCGATGAGCGCTCCGTCGATCCTGCGCGCCCGCAAGACCATCAGCCAGTGGACCAAGGCCGAGTGCGACGAGCTCGCCGAGAAGGCTCTCACTTGCAACACCGCCGCCGAGGTCAAGGCGCTGCTCGAGTCCGCAGCTCGCTAATTTGGTATCAGAGGTAACCGCGTGGTTGGAATGGGCCGGCCACGCGGCCCTCACATATACAGGGGGTACTGTAAATGTTCTACACGCTAACCGCTAACCCGGCTGTCGACATGACGGTTTCGAGCTCTCCGCTCGAGCCCGACGAGAACGTCCGCACCGGCTCGGCCAGCTACACGGCTAACGGCAAGGGCCTCGACGTGTCCTTCGCCTTTAAGAAGATGGGCGTCGACACCGTCGCGCTCGGCTTCTTCGCCGGCTTCACGGGCAAGTTCATCGTCGAGGAGGTCATGAACCTGGGTTGCCTCTGCCGCCCGGTCTGGACCGACGGTATCACGCGCATTAACACCTACGTCAACGATGGCCAGCACGAGTACGGCATCCTTAACCCCGGCGCCCCGATTACGCCGGAGCACCAGAAGGAGCTTTACAACATCCTGGACACCGCGGGCGATCTCGAGTGCCTGATCGTTTCCGGCTCCGTGCCTCCCAAAGCTACGCCCGACTTCCTGGCTCAGGTTATGGAGCACGCTCAGGCTCGTGGCGCCGACGTCGTCCTGGACCTGTCCTCCGACAAGCTCAAGGAGCTCGCTCACAAGAAGCCGCTGCTCATCAAGCCGAACCATCACGAGATGAAGGCCATCTTCGGCGTGCCGGTCGACACCGACGACGAGGTCCGCGTTGCCATGAAGCTCGCCCACGACGCCGGCGTTCAGAACGTGCTGCTCACCCGTGGTAGCCGCGGCGACGCTTACTTCTCCAACGGCGAGGACATCTGGTACGCCAAGCGTGAGTTCAACATCAAGCTGGTCTCTTCTGTCTGCGCCGGCGACTGCACCCTAGCTGCGTTCCTGCACAAGTGGTACAGGGATCGCGACAACGTCGAGGAGGCCATGAAGCTCGCTATGGCCACCGGCGCCAACGTTGCCGAGTCCGTCGGCATCGGCGACTTCGGTCACGTCGATGAGTACAGCAAGCGCGTTGCTGTCCGCAAGCTCGATCGTCAGTAATCGAAACGCGACATATTCGTGCGCATGCGGCGCCCCGGTTTCGGCTGGGGCGCCTTTTTTGTTCCGTTATTGGAGAGAGATGCTCTGCCGTACTTCATCGCTTCCACACCGTTCACCGAGTTGTCCTAGCCTTTTACCGTTGGGTGGAATATACTTTCATTAACACGTTACTTCGTGAAAGGAACATTCATGATTTACACGCTCACTGCAAATCCCGCCATTGACTACAACATCGCCTGCGACGGCCTTGCTGCCAACACCGTCACGCGTACCCGTAACGCCGTCTACACGCCCAACGGCAAGGGTCTCAACGTCTCGTTCACCCTCGATCACTACGGCGTCGACACCACGATCCTGGGCTTTTTCGCCGGCTTCTCGGGCGAGTTTATCGTTAAGGGCGCCGAGGCCCTGGGCGTGCCCGTCAAGCCCGTTTGGACCGACGGCATCACGCGCGTCAACGTGTTCCTCAATGCCGGACCCGACACCGAGTACAACATGGTCAACGCCGGTGCCGCCATCAACGAGGCCAACGAGCAGGAGATGTTTGAGCTCATCGATTCGCTCGATGACATGACCTGCCTGGTCATCAGCGGCTCGCTGCCTCCCAACACTTCCGAGGGCTTCTTGGCCGAGGTCCTGCGCCGCGTCAAGGCCAAGGGGGCCGAGTTCGTCCTCGACATCTCGAGCCATCAGCTGGCAGACCTCATTGCCATGGAGCCGCTGCTGATCAAGCCCAATGACGACGAGCTGCTCGACATCTTTGGCATTAAGGTGAGCGGTGGCGACGATGAGTCCGTCAAGGGCGCTATGGCCGAGCTGCACGCTAAGGGCGCCAAGAACGTGCTGCTGACCCTCGGTGGCGCCGGTGCGTACTTCTCCAACGGCGAGCACATCTGGTTTGCCAATCGCACCTTCGACGTCAAGCTGCTGTCGACGGTGTGCGCCGGCGATTCCTCGCTCGCTGCCTTCCTGTCCGTATGGCACGACGCTCCCGAGCGCGTCGAGGATGCCCTCCGTCTGTCGATGGCCACCGGCGCCAACGTGGTCGAGTGCCCGGGCCTGGGCGACTTTGCCAAGGTGGACGAATATAAGAAGCACATCGAGGTTCGTCAGGTCTGCTAGCCGCATCGAAAAATCGCTGCCGAACACCCGCTTTGGATCTCCGAGGCGGGTGTTTTTTGCTCGCTGAACGCATATGGCGTCTGCTGTCTCGTTTTATGGAATTGACGACGCGATTGCGTGTGCGCGCTTTCTCGTTTCTTGTTAGACTTCTTGAGAACCATCGATTAACGTTTGCAGGCGCAGGAGGCCATAGCTATGTGCAATGTTTCGCTCAACGGCACGCAGCCATCTGATGCCTCCATCCGTGTCCTGCGTGCGCTCGAGGCAGCCGGTCTTGAGGCTTGGTATGTTGGCGGTTGGGTGCGTGATGCCCTGATGGGGCGCCCCAGCCACGATGTGGACATGTGTTGCAGCGGCCTGTGGCAGGAGTCCAAGGCGGCGCTCGAGGCGGCTGATATTGCCGTGGTTGAGTCGGGCATTAAATTTGGTGGCATCACGGCCATTTGCGATGACGAGCGCATTGAGGTCACCACCTACCGCCTGGACGGGCCCTATCACGATCACCGCCGGCCCGACAGCGTCGTCTTCA
>CAJKEF010000116.1 GCA_905198825.1 uncultured Collinsella sp.
CCTCGATGTCGGCGGCATCATGCTGGTGATAGAGCGTCAGATAGGGGTTGTCCCAGTCGCCGAGCACGCCCAGACGACGGAAACCGGCCTTCTGAAGCTCGATGTTCTCGACAGCGAACTCGTTGCAGAGCTCACGGATCTTGGCCGTGGGGGTCTGGTTGAACTTCTCGGTGCCGAGCTTCTCCTCGACCTTATGCTCGATCGGCTGACCATGGCAGTCCCAACCGGGGACATAGGGAACCTCATAGCCCTGCATCATCCAGTAGCGGTTGATCATGTCCTTGGAGATCTTGTTCATGGCGTGGCCGATGTGGATCGGGCCGTTGGCGTACGGAGGGCCATCGTGCAGCACGAACTTCTTGTGACCCTCGTTCTTCTTCAGAACCTGCTCGTAGACCTTGTTGTCCTGCCAGTCCTTGAGTCGCTTGGGCTCGGACTTGGAAAGACCGGCACGCATGGGAAAACCGGTCTTGGGCAGATTCATCGTCTGCTTGTACTCGTTTGCCACGGTACCCCTTTCATGTCGTGGGCGCGCACGCCCGTTGGGCACCAAAAAAGCGCCCGTCCCTACAAGCTGGGACGAAGCGCCACAAAACGGGCTGTGCGCCCGCAAAAGCTCTTCGCTTAACCACCCAGCTTAGATGCCCTCGCCCGCGTATTCGCGCGCTCGCATCCGTTACTCGGCTGGCCTGTATCGACGACCATCTCGGCGATGTCTACTAAGACGTGCCTATGCGGCTCGTCTGTTGGGACCGCAGCTCCGGGGTGATTTTCATCGGTCGCATGCACGGGATCTCAGCGCTCCCCGCTCTCTGTAGCATGCGGACGGCCGACTACTCGTCCCCATCAACGCTTATGCGATGTATGCTAGCACGTTCCGCGCCGGCGAAAAACCCTCAACACTGGTTTTATACGTTCGAAATTTCTCGCTATTACAGCCCTGCTCTAGGAGCAAAATACCTGAAAGCACTCTATCGAACGAAAGAAGGTTGCTATGCGCACGATTGGAATGAGCGACTACACCGTTGGCGAGGATTGCTTCGACGAGCTGCCCGCCGCACTGGCGGAGTACGGCGCGAAGAAGGTCGCCATCATCGGCGGCAAGCGAGCCCAGGCTGCGGCGCTGCCGGGCATCGAGGCGGCGCTTGAAGGTACCGATGTCGAGATTCTGGAGACGCGCGTCTACGGCACCAACAGCACGCGTGCCAATATCGCCAAGGTCGTGAACTCCCCTGCCTGCCAGGAAGCTGACGTGCTTATCGCATGCGGCGGCGGCAAGGCGCTCGACACCGTGAAGACCGCAGCAATCGAGCTCAAGAAGATCGTCTTTACCGTGCCTACAATATGCTCCAACTGCTCGGCCGCGACCGCCATTGCCGTTGTCTACAACGACGACGGCTCGCTCGAGGGCTATTCGTACCCCAACCGCCCTGCGCACATCTTCATCAACCCCAAGATCATCGCCGAGGCGCCAGCGGAGTACTTCTGGGCGGGCGTAGGCGATGCCCTGTCCAAACAGCCCGAGGTGGAGTACGCCACGAGCGCCGGCAACTTGGAGCACACCGCCGGTCTTGGCCTGGCACTCGCCCACACCTGCTCCGAGCCGCTGTTTACCTATGGTGTGCAGGGTCTTAAGGACGTGCGCCTGGACCAGTCGACCGAAGCCGTCAAGCAGATCGCGCTCGATATCGTGGTCAACACGGGCTATGTCTCGAACCTGACCAACCAGAACGATTACTACTACAACTCGAGCGTGGCGCACGCGTTCTACAACGCCACCTGCAGCATTCCGCGCGAGGGCTCCTACCTACACGGCGAGGTCGTGAGCCTGGGCGTGCTCGTGCTGTTTGCCTATACGGGCGATACCGAGAACCTTGAGCGCTACGCTGCCTTTAACAAGCAGATGGGGCTGCCCGTGACGCTTGAGCAGGTCGGGCTTTCCGAGGCCGACATCCCTGCCCTATGCGAGCACGCGCATTCCACCAACGAATGGAAGCAGGGAAACCCCGAACCTTTCACCGACGAAAAGTTCGCCGCCGCCATCAAGGCCGCCAACGCCTACGGCCACTCTATCCTGGCCTAACCGACCAAAACCGCCACAAAGGGGACAGTACCTTTGTGGCGGTTTTTTATTGCTGTAACATGCTCGAGTCGAATTCGCTTGCCGGGATCACGCGGTAGCCGTGGCGCAGGAGCAGGTCAACGAAGACACCGTTACCCGTTGTGAGCGTGCCGCTGAAGGATCCGTCGTAGATATGGCCCACGCCGCACGACGGACTGCGATCCTGCAAGACGCACGCAGCAATCTCGGACGGGCCGCCCGCCTGCTCACACATATCGAGCGCACGTTGAGCACCCAGGCGAAACTCGCGATCGACCGAGGTGCCCCCGCAGGTAAGAACCTCTCCGTTCACAATCTCGGACGGCTTGCGCGGCGTGGGCAGGCCCCCAAAGACCTCAGGGCACACCAAGAGGACCTCGATCCCTGTACGCTCGCAGGCCTCGACCAACTCGCGATGATAGTTGTCGAGCCCGTTATACTTGCAGCTCTCGCCCATCAAGCAGGCGCTCACCACGATCTTCATTTCCATCCCTCTCAAGCAAAACGCCCCATTTGAGATAGGCACTCAAATGGGGCGTCGATATTTACTGACCCGAATGCAACGCTACTGCTGCTTAGGCATCAGCGGATTCTCGCGCGTGAGGAGATTCATAAACTCCTCGCCCGTGATCGTCTCCTTCTTGTACAGATAACGAGCCAGCTCATGGAGCTTAAACTTGTTCTCCTTCAGGATCTGCAGGGCGCGGTCGTGCGCATCCTCGATCAGCTTGGCGACAATTGCGTCCACGCGCTCGGCCGTACCGGGGGCGCAGGTGAGCGACGTGTCCTGGTTAAGGTACGCATTCTGAACGGTACCGAGTGCCATCATGCCAAACTCATCAGACATACCAAAGCGCGTCACCATGTTACGGGCGAGCTTGGTGGCCTGCTCGATATCGTTGGCGGCGCCGGTCGTCATCTCACCAAAGATGAGCTCCTCGGCTGCACGGCCACCGCAATAGACGGCGAGCTTGTCCAGGACCTCCTGGCGCGTGGTCAGGAAGCGCTCATCCTCCTCGACCTGCATGGTGTAGCCCAGAGCACCGCTCGTGCGCGGCACGATGGTGATCTTGGTAACCGGCGCGGAACCCTTTTGGCGGGCAGCGACGATGGCATGGCCGATCTCGTGGTAGGAAACGACCTGCTTCTCATGGTCGGAAAGCACCGTGGACTTACGCTGTTGGCCGGCAATGACGACCTCCACCGACTCCTCGAAGTCGTCCTGGGTTGCACGCTTGCGACCCTCGCGAACGGCGCGCAGGGCGCCCTCGTTGATGATATTGGCCAGGTCGGCGCCCGAGGCACCGGGCGTGGCGCGGGCAATCGCGGTCAGATCGATCGGCGGCTCGGTCTTCACACTCTTGGCGTGAAGCTCGAGGATGTTCTTACGGCCGGTCAGATCGGGCAACTCGACGGGGATGCGGCGGTCAAAACGACCGGGGCGCAGTAGAGCGGGATCGAGACTGTCGGGGCGGTTGGTTGCGGCAAGGACAACGATACCCTTGTGGTTATCGAAGCCGTCCATCTCGGTCAGCAGCTGGTTGAGCGTCTGTTCGCGCTCGTCGTTGCCGCCGCCGAACTTGCCGCCGTCGCGCTTCTTGCCGATGGCGTCGATTTCGTCAATAAACACGATGCAGGGTGCTTTCTCCTTCGCCTGCTTGAACAGGTCGCGCACCTTGCTGGCGCCCATGCCGACGAACATCTCCACAAATTCCGAGCCGGAAATGGAGAAGAACGGCACGTTCGCTTCGCCCGCGACTGCCTTGGCGAGCATGGTTTTGCCTGTGCCGGGCGGGCCGACGAGCAGAATGCCCTTGGGCATCGACGCGCCGATATCGCGGTACTTCGACGGGTCATGCAGGTAGTTGACGATTTCGCTCAGGTTCTCCTTCGCTTCGTCCTCGCCCGCTACATCGTCGAACTTAATGCTGCCCGCGCTGTCCTTCACATATACCTTGGCATTGGAATTGCCCATGCCGAAGGACATCGCGTCCTTGCCGCCGCCCATGCGCTTCATCATCTGGCGCGTGAGCAGCTGCCCCAGCGCGATAAAGAGCACAATCGGGAAGACGAAGGAAAGCAGGAACGACAGCAGCGGCGACGTTTCTTCCACAATTTCCTTGTCGAACCTCACGCCGTGTTCGGACAGGCGGCTGGTCAGCTCCGGGTCATCCATCTTGCCCGTGCGGTAATAAACAGCGTTCTTATTGGCTTCGTCCTCCTTGGTGATGAAGACGATCTGATTGTCCTGCACTTGAACTTCAGAAATCTTGTCCTCTTCGGTCATCTGGATGAACGTGCCGTAATCGACATACTTCACGCGCGCCTGACTCACCATCGGCACGAGCAGCGTGTTAATCAGCAGCACGACCAGAATCGCGATTGCGTAATAGACAATCAGCGGTTTTTTCGGGGTTTTGACTTCATTCATGCGTTGGTATCCCTCCCATCGATGTTGATTCTACCATGGCTTTATGAACTCAGTTTGTCCTTTTCAGCGAAAAGTAACAACTGTTTTCATGTTTTTTTGCGAGAATACCGAAAATGGGACGGCGGAAAATTTCCGTCATCCCACTAACTGGTTACAGTTGTCCCACCACGTCGTCCATGCTGTACATGCCGGGCTGCTGATTCATCAGGAACGCCGCCGCACGCAAAGCGCCCGCAGCAAACACGCCGCGGTTCTCCGCGCTATGGCTGATGCGGATTCTCTCGCCCGTGCCGAAGAAGCAGACTTCATGCTCGCCCGTGACCGTGCCGCCGCGCACGGCGTGGATGCCGATCTCCTCGCGCTGGCGGCGCTGGGTCTTGGTGTGCCGGCCGAAGAC
>CAJKEF010000117.1 GCA_905198825.1 uncultured Collinsella sp.
AAAAGATCAAGTCGTCCTCGCAGACGCTCAAGCAGGAATACCTCGATACATACGAGCGAGGTGAATGACATGAAACTATTTGAACAGCTGAAGTCCAATGCGTCGCGCATGGCTGTCTACGCCATCCTCGTGGCAACGGCTTTATGCGGAATCGCGGCACCCGTCTATGCGCTCAACGGGGAGAAAGGCGATGTCGAACCCGCGTACATGGCTTCGACGGTTAAGGACCGGTACAAAGCCTTCTCTGGAGACACGTTTTACGTAGCAGAGTACGACACGACCTACCGTCAGCTTCGCTACAACAAGGGCTACGACTATCTAGGCGCAGAGGCAATCAGCTATACGTCGGGTTGGTACCGCTCCAACTATGGACACATAACCCAGTTCAAGTGTAACTACCGTGTGTACAACTAAAGCAACCGGCCGGGACGAGGGGTGACGCAAAAGCGTCGCCCCTCGTTTTTAACCATGTCAACTGAACCTAGTTCAGTTTGGTTGATTTCCGATCTCAGCCGAACACATTGAGCGGAAAGGCCGTTCCCGCAGTCAGTCGAACGTCCCCGGGGCCCTTCTCAGGCCCCGGGGACGGCATTTTCCCAGTTGAAGGAACGGTGGAGATGTGTTTCGATGGGTCAGATTCGTGTCGTTCCGAAAAGACCGTGAACCTTTTGTGGGACGCGCGGCGCCGTGGTACCATAGCCGAGTTTGTTGTCTTGGTCGGAAACCAAGACGCCTTATGCGCTGATCGGTAACCAGCGCCTGACCAATAAGGAGTCCTACCATGAAGCAGGGTATCCATCCCCAGTATGTCGAGTGCACGGTGACGTGCTCCTGCGGCAACACCTTCAAGACGCACGCTACCGTGTCCGAGATGAAGGTTGAGCTTTGCAACGAGTGCCACCCGTTCTACACCGGCCAGCAGAAGTTCGTCGACACCGGTGGACGCGTCCAGCGCTTCGCCGACAAGTTCGGTGGCGCCGCTGCCGCCCAGCTCAAGAAGGCCGAGGAGGCCAAGGCTGCCAAGGCTGCCAAGGCTGCTGAGGCCGAGGCCGCTCGCAAGGCCGCCGCTGAGGCTAAGGCTGCCGAGAAGGCCAAGCGTGCCGCTAAGTTTGCCGAGGAGGCTGCCAAGCAGGCCGCCGAGGCTCCCGCAGAGGCTCCCGTCGAGGAGGCCGCTGCCGAGGCCGAGACCACCGAGGCTGCTGAGTAAAAAGCTCGCCGCGGAAACACTCGCATTCATGGCATTAGGGCCGCGCATCCATTTGGGTGCGCGGCCCTTTTCTTTTTATTGGTGCAAGCTAACCCGTCCCCATTGCACCAGGTTGGTGCGTAAGGGACGGGTCAGCTTGCACCAAATGGCAGAGAGACAGCGTTTTCCCAGATAAAAGCTGCCAAAATAAACCAGTCCCATTTTGGTGGGGTGGTCATAGTTATTACGTGGCGGTTGAGGTCGACCGCATAGGCGGCGCCTTGTTTGGCTAAAGTACAAATATCTGTGTTTAACTCGTCCAAGGTTTCATGCCACGGGCGATGGCCAAAAAGGAAAACCACATGGGATTCATGTCAAAGCTGCTGTCCTTTGGATCTGATAAGGACCTGAAGCGCTACTACAAGATCGTCGACAAGATCAACGGTCTTGAGCCCCAGTTTGAGAAGATGACCGAGGAGGAGCTCCGCGCCCAGACCGATAAGTTCCGCGAGCGATACGCCAACGGCGAGTCGCTCGACGACATGCTCCCCGAGGCCTTTGCCACCGTGCGCGAAGCTTCCAAGCGCACCATGGGTATGCGTCACTTTGATGTACAGCTCATCGGCGCCATGGCGCTGCACGAGGGGCATATCGCCGAGATGAAGACCGGCGAAGGCAAGACCCTGGTCTCCACGCTGGCCGGCTACCTCAACGCTATTGCCGGCAAGGGCGTGCACGTCGTTACTGTCAATGATTACCTTGCCAAGCGCGACTCCGAGTGGATGGGCCGCATCTATAAGTACCTGGGCATGACCGTCGGTCTGCTCCAGAACAACATGCCGCTCGAGCTTAAGCGCCCGGCCTACCAGGCCGACGTCACCTACGGCACCAACTCCGAGTTCGGTTTCGACTACCTGCGCGACAACATGGTCACCCGTCCCGAGCAGCGCGTGCAGCGCGGTCACAACTACGCCATCGTCGACGAGGTTGACTCCATCCTGATCGATGAGGCCCGCACCCCGCTGATCATCTCGGGCGCTGGCACCAAGTCCGCCAGTACCTACAAGGACTTCGCGCGTGCCGTGCGTGGCCTTGAGCGCGGCGAGGACGTGTCGCACGACATGCTCACCGCCACCGAGGACGTTGAACCCACGGGCGACTACGTCATGGACGAGGCCAAGCACACCATTGCCGCCACCGAGCGCGGTCTTAAGAAGATCGAGCGCCGCCTGGGCATCGATGACATCTATGCCGATCTCTCCGGCCAGCTGGTCAACCACCTGCAGCAGGCGCTGAAGGCCCAGTACATGTTCCACCGCGACAAGCAGTATGTGGTCACCAACGGCGAGGTCAAGATCGTCGACGAGTTCACCGGCCGCATCATGGAGGGCCGCCGCTATTCTGAGGGCCTGCACCAGGCCATCGAGGCCAAAGAGGGCGTGCTCGTACGCGAGGAGAACCAGACCCTGGCCACCATCACCCTGCAGAACTACTTCCGTCTGTATGACAAGCTCTCCGGCATGACTGGCACGGCACTTACCGAGGATGCCGAGTTCCGCGAGATCTACAAGCTGCCCGTCGAGGTTATCCCCTCCAACAAGCCCGTGCAGCGCGTGGACCACGAGGACCTGGTGTACCGCACCATTCAGGCCAAGTACAACGCCGTCGCTGACGATGTCGAGCAGCGTCACGCCAAGGGCCAGCCGGTCCTGGTGGGCACCGTCTCCATCGAGAGCTCCGAGAAGCTGTCCGCCGCCCTTACCAAGCGCGGCATCGCACACGAGGTCCTCAACGCCAAGCACCATGAGCGCGAGGCCCACATCGTGGCCCAGGCCGGACGCTACGGCGCCGTGACCATCGCCACCAACATGGCCGGTCGTGGTACCGACATCCTACTGGGCGGCAATCCCGACGAGCTGGTGCGCGAGCGCCTGGAGTACGAGGGCCTGACCATGGAGGACGTGACGCCCGAGCAGCTCGAGCAGTTTAACGCCGAGGCCAAGGAGACCTGCAAGGCCGAGCGCGAGCGCGTGCTTGCCGCCGGCGGCCTGACCGTCATCGGCACCGAGCGCCATGAGTCCCGTCGTATCGACAACCAGCTGCGCGGCCGTTCCGGCCGTCAGGGCGACCCGGGCGAGACCCAGTTCTACCTGTCGCTCGAGGACGACCTCATGCGCCTGTTCGGCGGCGACAGGATGGACCGTGTCTCCAAGATGATGGTCACGGCCGACATGGGCGACGACATGCCCATCCAGCACAAGATCATCTCCAAGGCCGTCGAGAGCGCCCAGCACAAGGTCGAGAGCATCAACTTCTCCATGCGTAAGAGCGTCCTTGAGTACGACGACGTCATGAACAAGCAGCGTCAGGTCATCTACGCCGAGCGCAATAAGATTCTGGACGGCAAGGACCTGACCGACCACATCACCGAGGTCATGCACGACACCGTGTACCGCTGCGTGCAGGAGTTCTGCACCAAGGACAGCCACGATGGCGAGCGCGATCTTGAGGGCTTGCGCAAGTGGGTCGTGGAGTTGACCGGCCATATCGATACCCCTCAGTTCCCCGACGAGGACTTTGAGGCCCTGGCTGCCGATGTCCTGGCTTACGTAGAGAAGTGCTACAACATGAAGGCCGAGCGCTTGGGCGAGGACCTGATGCGCGAGCTCAATACCCAGGTCATGCTGCGCGTCATCGATACCCGCTGGATGAACTACCTGCAGGAGATGGACTACCTCAAGACCGGCATCGGCCTGCGCGGCTTTGGCCAGCGCGACCCGCTGGTCGAGTACAAGACCGAGGCCTACGGCGCGTTCCAGATACTCGTCGACACCATGTACGAGGATTACCTGCGCACGGTTCTGCGCATCGAGATCAAGGCTGCCCCGCGTGCCGTGGAGCACAAGGAAGAGCCCGCGCTCGAGGGCGCGCGCTTCTCCGGTCCTGCCGAGGTCGATGGTGATAACGGCGACTCGGTGCTGCGCAAGCAGGCGCAGGTGCAGGCCCGCACGGCCGTCCAGGGAGGCCCGGCTGCTGTCAACAACGGCGGTAAGGTGACCACCTACCGCAAGTCCGAGAGCGATGACCCCTATGTCAACGTGGGCCGCAACGACCTGTGCCCTTGCGGTAGCGGTAAGAAGTTTAAGTACTGCCACGGCAGGAATCGTTAATGGCCGAGACTCTAGAGGTAACTCCCGCCGAGTTGGACGCGTTTGCGGACCGACTCGGCGAGGTCGAGTCGTATCTCCATTTGGACGAGAAGCGCACCCGCGTGGCGGAGCTCGAGGCCAAAAGCGTCGCCCCAGGCTTTTGGGACGATGCCGATGCCGCTCGCGCCACGATGGAGGAGATTGCACGCGCCAAGGAGGACATCGCCGCCGTGGATACGGCGCGCGGTGAGCTTTCCGATGCTCGCGCCGCGCTGGAGCTTGCCGAGGAAATGGGCGATGACCCCGATGCTGCCGCGCTGCGTGAGGAGGCTGCCGCCACGGCGGAGCGGCTTTCCCGCGCCATCGACGACAACGCGCCTCTTACCGTGCGCGAAGGCGGCATGATCCGCGACGGCTACAACGCGGAGCTGGACGAGCTGCGCCGTAAGGTCATGCAGATGGAAATTGAGGAGGCTGCGCTGAAAAAAGAAGACGACACCCTGAGCAAGGAGCGTCTGGAAGCACTTCAGAAGGAACTGGCAGAGCTTCGAGATACCTTTAATACACAGAAAGCACAGTGGGACAATG
>CAJKEF010000118.1 GCA_905198825.1 uncultured Collinsella sp.
CCTCGCTGCGTAGCACGCCGCGTTCCGGACGCGGCGGGCAGACGTTCGGTGAGCGCTATATTGCCGGCGTCCCCGCCCGCATCATGCGCCCCCGTTTGATATTTATGGCTTGCCTGTTTAGCTTGGTTTGCTTCGGCTTGCTGATGGTGTACTCGGCATCTTCGGTCGAGGCGCTGCACGAGAATGGTACGGCGACGTTTTTCCTGTTTCGACAGGCCGCGTTTGCTGGAGTTGGCGTGCTGGCCATGGTTGCCATCGTGCGCGTCTTGCCGGACAGTTGGTTTGGGGAAGACGTGCTCAGGATCTTTCTCATGGGCATGATAGGGCTACTGGTTCTGGTGTTCTTTATGGGTAGCGGCAGTCGTGGCGCCACGCGTTGGCTCAACATCGCCGGTATTCAGTTCCAGCCGTCTGAGTTTTTAAAGCCGTTCGCCATCGCGTATTCGGCCATCATGCTCGACCGCATCTTTTCGCCCGGCGGCAACATCAACGAGTTTCTTCGCAAGATGGGTGCCTACCTGGGCATTTCGCTCTTTCTGATCTTTGTTCAGCCCGATTTTGGCACCGTCCTGATCATCTTGCTGACCCTCATGTGCATGGCGTTGTTTGCGGGATTGGACCCCAAATATATCGTTTGGACGGTCGTTGCCGGCATCGCCGTCATTGCGATCGCCCTTATTGCCGAGCCGTATCGTATGACGCGTGTCGAGGTTGCTTGGAATCCTTGGGCAGACGAATATGGTGACGGCTATCAGGCCACGCTTGCCATCATGGCGTTTGCCTCGGGTGGCCTGTTCGGTCGCGGTATCGGCAACTCCACCATGAAGTACTCGTATTTGCCCGAGGCGCATAACGACTACATCTTGGCTATTATCGGCGAGGAAGTTGGCTTTATCGGAACCGTGCTGTTCTTCTTGGTGTTTGCGATGCTGATCTACTCGGCGTTTCGCATTGCCGAGCAGGCGACCGACCGTCGCGGAGCACTTATGGCATCGGGTTCTGCGGTCATCCTTGCGGTGCAGTTTTTGATTAACGCGCTGGGCATTCTCAATGTGTTTCCCATGACGGGCAAGCCGCTGCCGTTTATTAGCTACGGCGGCTCGTCGATTATTGTGTCGCTTATGCTCGCCGGTTTGATCCTGCGCGTTTCGTATGAGAGCGCCCGTCGCGATGAATACGACCGTCGCCGCGAGAGCTTTGCCGTTATGGATGAGAGTACCGCCGGCGTGCCCCACGTGCGCGGTGAGCGATCTTCGCGTAACGGCTTTACCGTCCTGGATGGCTCTGCGACCGAGTCGGCAGCCCGTCCGCGTCAGCGAACGGCGCCGCAAGGTCGTCCGCAGCGCCCCGCTCCTCGCAATGCGGGCGGCGGATATAATCGAATCGATTTGAATTCGGACCCGTCTGCGCGTTTGCGCACCGATGACCAGGGGCCGCGTGTACGAAGGGATTACCATGACCGATAAGATGACCGTTGCTATTGCAGCTGGCGGCACGGCAGGACATATCAACCCCGCGCTCGCCTTGGCCGAGGAGCTGCGTGACCGCGGTCATCACGTTGTGTTCGTGGGCCAATCGCGCAAGCTCGAGGGCCGTCTGGTTCCCGAGGCCGGATTCGATTTTGTGCCCATCACGGTCACGGGCTTCGATCGCTCCCGTCCCTGGACGGCGCTGACCTCGCTGTGGCGCGTCAACAAGGCGAAGCGTGCGCTTGCCCGTCACTTCTCGAAGGTCGGTAAGCCCGATGCCGCTATCGGCTTTGGTGCTTACGTTGAGGTCCCGCTGCTGGGTTGGTGCAAGGGCGCCGGCGTTCCGTATCTGCTGCACGAGCAGAACTCTGTTCCGGGTCTGGCCAACAAGATGATGAACTCACATGCCGCCCGCGTGTGCATTTCGGTACCTGCGGCCCGCGCGGTCTTTGAGCGCGAGGGCGACCCCGACCATGTGCTCATGACGGGCAATCCCGTGCGTCGTTCGGTGATCGAGGGCGATCGCGCCCGCGGTCGCAAGACGCTCGGTGTGCCCGAGGACGCGACGCTTCTGCTCGTCTTTGGTGGTTCGCTCGGTGCTCAGCATCTCAACGAGCGCGTTGCCTCGCTCAAGAGTGAGCTGCTGACCCGCGAGAATCTCTACATTTTGCATTCGACGGGTGCCGACGGGTTTGAGGAGACCGAGCGCGCTTTGGCGCTGACGCCCGAGGAGGCGAAGCGCTATCGTGTCCAGCCCTATATCGACAACATGGGCGATATGCTGGCTGCGGCCGATTTGGTGCTCTCGCGTTCCGGTGCCTCGAGCGTGGCCGAGATCGCCGCGCTTGCCGTGCCCTCGGTGCTCGTGCCGTATCCGCACGCCACGGCCGACCACCAGACCACGAATGCGCGTTACCTGGTCGATGCCGGTGCCGGCGTGCTTTGCGCCGATGCCGATATCGATGCCCCTGCCTTTGCCGACGAGCTTCTGCACCTGATCGATGACGCTGCGGCGCGTGATGCGATGCGTCAGGCGGCGCGTGGCTTGGCCCAGGACCGTGCCGCCGCACTTTTGGCCGATGCGGTAGAGGGATTGCGTTAGTTAGACGGGATATCGCCGGTCGCCCTCGCGCGGATGCGGTAGGTGCGGTACAGTTATCGGGTTACAGGCAGTGTTTACGCAAGGAGTACACGAGCACATGGCTGATTCCCAGACTGCAACCTCCGCGCCCGAGTTCAAGAGCGCCCATTTTATCGGTATCGGTGGCGCCGGCATGAGCGGCATCGCCCTCGTCCTGCACGAGCGCGGTTATACCGTTACCGGCTCCGACCTTAAGACGTCGCGCTATATTCGCCAGCTTACCCGCGCCGGCGTGAAGGTCCACGTGGGCCATGAGGCTGCGACGATCGACGAGGTCAAGCCCGACGTCGTCGTGGTCTCTACCGCTATTCCCGAGTCCAACCCCGAGCTCGTCCGTGCGCGCGAGCTGGGTATTCCCGTGTGGCCCCGCGCCAAGATGCTCTCGGCTCTGGGCCACGGCTACACCACCGTCGCCGTTGCCGGCACGCACGGCAAGACCACGACGTCTTCGATGTGCGCCACGATGCTCGATCGCATGGGTCTGGACCCCAGCTTTTTGATCGGCGGCATCGTCGAGGGCTACGACACCAACGGCAAGAACGGCTCGGGTGACTACTTTGTCGCCGAGGCCGACGAGTCCGACAGCTCGTTCCTGTTCCTGAGCCCCAACGTGGTCATCGTGACCAACGTCGAGGCCGACCATCTCGATCATTACTCGGGCATCGAGGAGATCGAGGCCACCTTTGCCAAGTTTATGGGGCTGGTGGGCGAGGACGGCACCGTCATCGTTTGCGGCGAGGACCCGCATCTGGTCGAGCTTGCCAAGTCGACGGGCCGTCATGTGCTTTCCTATGGCTTTGCCGAGACCAACGACATCGTCTGCGTGCATCCGGATGTCAAGGGGATCCAGAGCGACTTTATCGTTCGCTTTGAGGACGGCACCGAGCACGCTGTCGAGATTAAGAGCAACCCCGGTCGTCACAACATGCTCAACGCCACGGCCGTCTTGACCGTCGCCCATGTCCTGGGTCTCGATATCGACGCCGCCGCTAAGGCACTTTCGAGTTTTGAAGGCGTCCGCCGTCGCTTTACCCACGTGGGCGATATCGACGGCATCACGGTGGTTGACGATTACGGCCATCATCCCACCGAGATCAAGGCGACGCTCGCTGCTGCCTCTTCGCTGGGCTACAAACATGTCGATGTCGTGTTCCAGCCGCACCGCTATTCGCGCCTGCAGGCTCTGTGCGACGACTTTGCCGACGCATTCGCCAATGCTGACAAGCTGCTGTTGATTGACGTGTTCTCTGCCGGCGAGATGCCCATCCCGGGCGTCACGTCCAAGATGCTTGCCGATACCGTGCGCGCCAAGCATCCCGTCAAGGAGGTCGTGTACTGCTCGAGCCGTCTTGAGCTCAATGAGGAGCTCGAGAAGATGGTGGGCGAGGGCGATTTGCTGCTTACCATGGGCGCCGGCGACGTCACGACGGTCGGCCCCGAGTTCATCGAGTATCTGACTGCCAAGAAAGACGCTTAAACCCCATGGGTCTGTTTAACGCCGTCATGGCGCTTTCGGGCATGATCGACACGGACGTGGTCGAGGACGAACGTCTTGCACGCCATACAAGCTATCGTATCGGCGGCAAGGCCGACCTCTTTGTGACGTGCCATAGCTACCATGCTCTGCGTCGCGCCGTGGCGGTGCTTGACCGCGAGCAGGTGCCGTGGGTCATTATCGGTAAGGGGTCCAACCTGCTGGTTGCCGATGCCGGTTATCGCGGCGCCGTCATTTCGCTGGGACGTGAGTTTCAGCGCACGCTTGTTGCCGAGGATGGCTGCACGCTGACCGTTGGTGCGGGCGTGATGTTCGCGCGTTTGGTCAACGACGCCTTGTCGCGCGGGCTTTCGGGCCTTGAGTTCGCGGTCGGTATTCCCGGTTCGGTCGGCGGCGCCGTGTCCATGAACGCAGGCACGCGGACCGAGTGGATCGGCTCCCTTATCGAGGACGTGGTCACGTTTGATCCGGCGTCTGGCATTAAGCACTATGCAGGGTCCGAGATCGCTTGGGGGTATCGCGAGTGCAGCCTGCCGCGTAACGAGATCATTCTCGAGTGCGTGCTCAAGCTCAAACCCGCGCCCAAGGCAGACATTCGCGAGCGTATGGAGCGGTACCTGACGCGCCGCAAGCGCACGCAGCCCATGGGTCGTGCATCCTGCGGATCGGTCTTTCGCAACCCGCCCGACGCAAGCGTGGGCAAGTTGATTGAGGATTGTGGATTAAAGGGTTTTTCGGTTGGCGGTGCGGAAGTTTCGC
>CAJKEF010000119.1 GCA_905198825.1 uncultured Collinsella sp.
GCAAGGCCGCGGCGAAAGTCGGCCGAAAGCAGCGCCAGCACCGCGCACATACCCGCCGGCATCACCGAGACCATGTGTGCCGACATACGAGCCTGCGATGTCTTGACGTCCAAGCGGCGCTTGAGCTCAATGCGCTCCCCCACCATGCTCGACGCCTCGGACAACAGGTCGGCAAGCGGGGCACCGGTTCGCTGCGACACCTTGAGCGCCAAGGTGACAAGCGAAAGGCCGGGGGCATCGATACGGTCGAGTAGGTCATCCAACGCATCAGTCGCCGAGACGCCGCAGTCGATCGCCGTCGCCACGCGCAAAAACTCGGTATGCACCGGCTCTTGCGCGTGAGTTCCCACAAACCTCATGCCCTGGGCCAGCGAATGACCCGAGGCGAGCGACATAGAGAGCGCCGTAAAGGCCTCGGGCATGGCTTCTTCCACATCGTGTTGCTCGCGGCGACGGTCGAAGGTGTCGCGAGCGGCGCCTACGCCAAACGGTGCGAGCAGCCCCAGGACAAAGCCGATGGGCGACAGCGATACGACAGTCAGGGCAATGCCGCAGACACCACTCGATAGCAGCAAGCATGCCAGGCGCGCCTCGTCATCCTCGATAACAAGGCCAAGGCGATGTGCCGGAACCAGCGCCGCCCAGGAGCGGGCAATCTTTTTTAGCAGGTCGTTTTCTACCAACTCGCGCGGCAGCTTCTCGACCACCGACTCAAGCGCATGGCGGACCAGTTCCGCCGGCGGCACGCGCGACACACGAGACTCCGCCCCGCACGCCACCGCGGCAGAAAGCCCTGTCAAGCCCCCTACGACGAGGGGCACAACGATCTCCATTCGTCCACCTCCTCTTGTGTGAGCGTTCCCGAGCGCAAGCCCTCCGCGATAAACGGAGGCTCGCGATCGAGCGTCCAGGTGCGCGTGGCGGCATCGAACGTCACGTAGCGCTCAAGCTCCACGCCGCCTGACGTGCCGCGTCGCACCCCCGAATAGGAGGACACGAAACGCCTGCCGTCCGCATGACGCTCGGACATCACGATGCCGTCGAGCGCCATGGCAATCTGCTCCTCGATAAGCTCGCTCGGCAGATCGATGCCATAGCGCGCAAGCAGCGTCAAACGCACCACGGTCTCCTGCTCGGTGCCCGCATGAAGCGTGGTGAGCGATCCGTCGTGCCCGGTGTTCATGGCCTGCAGCATGTCGCAACATTCCGCACCGCGCACCTCACCCACCACAATACGGTCGGGACGCATGCGCAGGGCGTTGGTCACCAGATCGCGGATTGTCACCGCGCCCTCGCCCTCAATTGAAGCCTCGCGCGCCTCCAGGCGAACCACATGCGGGTGATGCGCAAACTTGAGCTCGGCGGAGTCCTCGATCGTCACGATGCGCTCGCCGGTGGATATCTCGCACGACAGCGCGTTGAGCAGCGTGGTCTTGCCCGATCCCGTGCCACCCGCAACCGCCAGATCTTGACGCAGCGACACCGCACACGACAGCAGTTGCGCATACCAAAGCGGCAGCGACCCCAGGCCCACAAGCTCGTCCAACGAACAGATGCGATCTGAGAACTTGCGGATGGTGAGGATTGGTCCATCAATCGCCACGGGCGGGATCACCGCGTTGACGCGATAGCCCGTCTTGAGGCGGGCGTTGACAATGGGGCTGCGCTCGTCGATGCGCCTGCCCAGCGGCGAGATGATGCGGTCGATGAGCACGCGGATCTGCTCGTCATCCTCAAATGCATGCTCGATGGGATATAAGACGCCGCCGCGTTCAAAGAAAGCCGAGCGGCAGCCGTTGATCATGATCTCGGTAACGGTGTCATCCTCGATGAGCGGCTGCAACGGTCCCAAGCCCACCACGTCATCCAAAATCTCGTCGATGATGGTCTCGCGCTCGGGCGTCGCCAGGTCGGTCGCTTCCTCCACGTTGAGCGCCGCCTCCACCGCGGGACGCAATTCCGAGCGGGCAAGCGCCGGGTCGATATAGGCGCTGATACGCGCCACTTCGTCGTAACCCATGCGGTCCATCACGGCGCGCTTGGTGCGTCGTTTCACCGCGCGGCGACGCCCCGCATCTACAGGCGCTGTCGCCGCTGCAGCGCCGGCAGCCTTAATCCTTGTTTGCAAACTCATCGCGAATCACCCTCGCGCGACCAGGGAAGGCGGATACGCGGGCGCTCGGTACGCGTTGCACGGTCGGCGACCATATCGCTCCAAGGGCCGACGGCGCACCCCAGTTCCACGAGCATCTCGCGCGTGGCCTCGCGCACGCTGGACGCAAAAGCGCTGGTCTGCCTCACTGCTTCGTCAGCGCGCCCAAACGCCATGAGCGCGGCGAGATCCTGCCCGCCATCGGCGATACGAATCTTGGAGCTCAACGCACAGGCAATCTCAAAGCGCATGGCGACGTCCTCGTCTGCCCCGCGCGCACCGAACCGGTTGAACACGGCGCTCATGCGCGTGCGCGGCACACCTACTCGACTTGCCAGTTCAATGACGCGCGACGCCGATGTCGCGGACGACACCGCCGCATCGCCAACGACCAAGCAACGGTCGCTCGCCGCCACCGCAGCCGCCACGGCGTCGCCCCAAAAGACCGAGGTATCGATAAAGACCACGTCGGATTCGCGACGCAGAACATCAAGCAGTAGCTCCACCGGACGTGCCATGAGCTCGGCTTGCTCGGGCGCCGCGACGGGGCCCCAGAGCGTAACGCCCGGCGCCACGCGCATCGATGTGGCCACGATATCCGGCTCGGCAAGCGCGCCCGCCACCGACGGCTCGATAAGTGCCGCCATATCGCGCGGAGCATCGACGCCTAACAAGTCGTAAAGGTTTCCAAACATCAGGTCCAGGTCGAGCACGGCGGCACGCAAGCCCAACAGCGACGATGCGTGTGCCATGGTGGCAACGATCGTCGACTTGCCGCAACCGCCCGAACCCGAGACGGCGCAGACAACCGGAGCTCGATGCGACGGAGCGGCGGCATCCGCCGGCGGCGCGGGGGCAGGCGACGCGGGCACGGACGGCAACGTCCCCGTCTCCCCGGCAGCGCTCATATGCTGCGCCCAAGCCGGCATGGCAGGTTGCTCGGTCTGCGGGACCGAGTCTGGAGACTTCACGGTCGCATCGACACGCACGCTGTCGCTCTCGGCAAGCCCCTCCACCTCGTCGAGCTCATCGACCAGGCTCACGCCATGCACGTATCCCATATCAGCATCCAAAAGATCCTCGCCATACGGCACCGGCTCTCCGACTTCATCGTATGCAAGGGGATCCCGGGGACACCGACCATGCTCGGCTTCCGCTTTTCCATAATCATCAACACGCGGGCCTCTTGTAGCGCGAGGCGCCCCGGGTTCCCTATCAACAAAAGCATCGGGCTCAATCGTCATGCGCCGATCGGAATCAACCGCTCCCTCGCCCGCGCGCCCGTTGCCGCATATACTGTGCGCAGCGATGACCTCGGTCGCCCCTGCGCGAAACAGCCCCTCGATATCCGACGGATCGAGTGCTTCTATCAACACGACCACGCGGCTCACGCGGCCTTCGGCCGTCAGGCGCGCAACAGTCTTGCGCACATCTTCGGTATCAAACAGAGACGCCGCAATGATGGCAGCCCCGCGGCGCGACGGAAACGCCCGCGCCATGGAAATCAGCCCGTCCAGGTCACCCACGCGAAGCACCTGTGCACCCGCATCACGGCCCTCGACTTCCCGCTGCAACAGCCCGTAATCGCCGCACGCGCAGCACGCAAGCCAGATCGCCTTCATCACTCGTCGCCTCCGCTCTTTTTGCCGCGCACCGTGGCGGGAATCGTCAAACTGACCGTCCCCTTACCCGAGGCCCCCAGCAATTCCTTAACGTCTTCGGGGTCGGCCGCCAGCGTCACCCATTCGATCTTGCCCTCGCGCGTGGCACCGGAATCCTCACTGGTATCGATCACGTACGCGCCGCACAGCCGATCGGTTACGCCGTCTTTTTGCACATACACATCCACGTAGCTGCCCACGCCCGTGGCGCCGCCGACCGAGTGCTCGGCATCGACCGCCACCGAAACGGCGACCTTGCCTTTGGGCACCTCGAGCGTGTGGGTTTCGGCCTTGGTGTAGACATCGCAAATCACGGCATTTTTAGGGATGCGCGAGGTCGTCACGTCGCCGCGCACCTGGCGCAGCTCGGTCACCGCGTCACGCGGCAGCAGACTTGTCAGCCATTCCTGGGTTATGACATTGGTCTCATCGAGGGTCTCGCCCACATCGATATCGCGCGCCGCGACGCATACCTCGACGCGATCGCCACCGTACTTGGCCAAGGTCTCAGCCTGGACCTGTTCGGCTTGCGAGCGGATCGACGAGCCGTAAACCATGCAGAGCAGAGCAGCGAGCACGCCCGCGACCAGACTGATGGCGATGCGCTTGCTCTTGTTCACGGCCGCTCCTCTCATGGCAGTGCCGGGCGAATGCCCGTACCACCATTGTCTGGGCGGTCAGAGTGCAAAGCGGCGCAATCGCGATCTTGGTTTTCGATGTCAAACCAATCGCTGACCAAAAGCTGACCAGCCCGTCAAGCTCGTGGCAAGGTTTTGGTCAGCACGTCAGCAAACTGCATGTTTCGAGGCTTTTCCGCAGCAAAAAAGCCGTCTCCCGAACAGTTGGGAGACGGCTGTCATAGGAAAAATCAATTACAGATGAACATCGGGATCGAGCATTTGAGCGCTCACGCGCATGGATGACGCCAGGTTTTGGAACGTTTCCAGCCGCAGGTTGTCGATCTGCCCGGCGTCCTCGGCCTCGCGAACTGCGCAGCCCGGCTCATGGGTAT
>CAJKEF010000120.1 GCA_905198825.1 uncultured Collinsella sp.
TCCACGAGCTGCCGAAGTTCTTGGAGTTACGATAGCTCGTGACCACATGGAAACCCTGGTCAAAAGCGTCGTTCATCTTGGAGACGTAATCGCGGGAGATGACGTTATCGGCATCGAAAATAAAATAGCCCTCAAAGGTATCGGGATACTCGTTGAGAATGCGGTCGAAACCAAAGTCCATGACCCAGCTCTTACCCTTGCGGGCTAGGTCGTTGCGTTCATAAACGATGGCGCCCGCCTCGCGCGCGAGCTGTGCCGTGTTATCGGTACAGGCATCGGCGACCACAAAGACCTCGATGAGCTCGGACGGATAATCCTGGTCCTTGATGGAGCGAACGAGGTTGGCGATCACGGCCTCCTCGTTATGCGCCGCGATAAAGAAGGCATAGCGGTGAAGTTTTTTGGCCTTGGGAGGCGCGACCTCGCCACGAAGAGCGCCGATGACAAAGAAGACCACCTGGTACAGAAAGCAGACCGTGAGCAGCGTGACGACAATCTGATTGAAGATCACGATGGGTGTGTTGGTTTGTAAAAAGGCGAGCATGCAGGCTCCCGAGAACGCGTTACGTAAACAACCGTATATCTTACCGCAGGCTTACCGAGTTCAAGAAACCACCTAATACTGGCTAGGCTTCGAGCAGACCGAGCTGCGGAACGATTTCATCTCCAGCGGCCGTGCGACCGAGCGAGCGCGGAGCCAGATCGTCGAGAACCGCCGCAAGATCCCACGGCAGCTCGTCGCGGCACTCGATGCGCTCGCCCGTCACGGGATGGTCGAACGCCACGCGCCAAGAATGGAGGAACTGCCTGGTCAGACCCTGATCGGCACGCGTATCACACTTGCCGTAGAGCGGGTCGCCCACGCAGGCATGGTTGATATGGCGCATGTGCACACGAATCTGATGCGTGCGACCGGTAAACAGGTGGCACTCGACGAGCGTGTAGCCGTCGTCGAAACGCGTGGAATCAAAGCGCTCGAGCACCTTGAAGGTCGTGATGGCCTGACGCGCAAAGGGGTCATCGGAAACCGCCATCTTGACGCGGTCGCGCGTCGATCGGGCAATACCGGTGTTGATAGTGCCCTCGTCCATGGCAATGTGCCCGTGAACGAGCGTGATATAGCGACGGTCGAGCGTGCGTGTACGGATAAGATTTTGGAGCGCGCGCTGGGTGTCGTCATCCTTGGCCGCAAGCATGAGACCCGAGGTATCGCGATCCAGGCGATGCACGATGCCGGGGCGGTCCTCACCCTGCACGGTACCAAGATGATCGATGCCGCAGTGGTAGACGAGGGCGTTCGCAAGGGTACCGCTCTCGTGGCCATGAGCGGGATGGCACACCAGGCCGCGCTGCTTGGAGAGCACGATGAGGTAGTCGTCCTCGTAGCGGATATCGAGGGGAATGGCCTCAGGAATCACGTCGGTCGGATCGTGCGGCTCGGGCAAGTCGACCGAGATACGGTCACCGGAGCGCACAGCATATTTTTTTGATAGGCAGGTCTCGCCGTTGACACATACGACGCCGCCCTCGATCAGATGCGCGCAGGCAGAGCGCGTAGGGCAGCCGTCATTGGCGCCCAGATAGGCGTCAAGACGCTGAGCGGCGGCATCGTCGGCAACAAGAATATGGATGTCGGCCATTAGCGCTCATTCCTTTCGCGAATCTTTCGGGCACGCTCCTCACGCTGCTTGGCTTTGCGCTTGGCGCGGGCCTCGTCACGGGCGTTAAGCTCGGCGGTCGCATCGACCTCACGGGCCGCGGGGCTCAAGAACATGTAGCCGAAGAGGGCGAGCACGACACCGACCGTAATGCCGATATCGGCCACGTTAAAGACGGGAAAGTCGATGAAGGTGGTGGCAATAAAATCGGTCACGAAGCCAAAGGCCAAACGATCGATAGCGTTGCCGATAGCACCGCCCGCAACCATCGCCATGCCCACAACCTCAAGATGGGCGAGCTGGGGTGCACGAACGAGGTACACGGCAATAGCGATAATGACCGCCAACGCCAGCACGGCAAACGCGATGCCATGCCCCTCGCCCATGCTAAAGGCAGCACCGATATTGCGGACAAATAGAAAGTCGATGACACCGGGGATGACGGTCACATGTAAAGCGTCGCCCACGGCACGAACCGCAAGCTTGGTCAGCTGGTCAACAAGCAGCACAACCAGCGCCACCCCACCAGCAACACCCAACCGCCAACGCAAAGGCGGCGTCATATCCGCACCACGACCCAAAGAAATCCCCTACCCTCAAAACAATCGAATTCCGTTTAACGCAATTAACCATCTTATATTGCCACACGCAGAGCGCACGACATATCCACCAACACAAGCGAAATAACCAGCATAAAACGAAAGCGACATTCCGAATAACGGAATGTCGCTTAATAGCTTTCGACTAAGAGCGAAAGCGAAAGAAAGCCTTTAGCTCCAGCAATGGAAACGCCGCGTTATCGTCACCAACAGCGAAAACGATCCTAAGCGAGCAAGGTGACGTGAAAGAGGAGGGAAGCGTACTTTGGTACGCGACCGACGATTGAACGTCAGATTGCCGCTTAGGGGCGTTTGCAGCGTCGGCAGGTCCGCCGTTCGGTAGAACGGCGGAACCTAAAGGGCGTCGGCGCAGCGCTTGCAGATATGCGCGTGGCCGTTGTACTCGCCGACGGTGGTGCGATAGTTCCAGCAACGGTCGCAGCACTCGCCCTCGGCAGCCTCAATAGCAACGGAAAGCTCCTCACCCTGGGTCAGCTCAACATCGGAGACGATGTAGAACTCGGCCAGGTCGACGGCTTTGTCACCGGTCAGCAGCGCGTACATCTCGGCGGGAACGACCGCCTTGACGCGGACCTGCTGGCTCTTAGTGAAGGTGCCGGCGGAGCGAGCATCCTCAAGGGCCTTGGTCACGGCGCTACGGAGCTCGAGCGAAGCCTCGAGCACGCCCTCAAACTCATTGGCCTCGTCGACCGTGATAGGCGACTTGTACCAATCAAGCAGCGCGGCGTACTTCTGGTGATCGACGCAGCCGGCGGGCGCATAGGCCATGGCCTCGTCGACCGTGTAGGACAGGATCGGCTGCAGGTCGCGCATGAGCATCGAGAAGAGCTCGGCAAGCACGGTCTGGGCGCTGCGGCGCTCGAGTGAGCCGGGCTTTTCGCAGTACAGACGGTCCTTCAGGGCATCGAGGTACACATTGGAAAGCTCGGTAACAACAAAGTCGTAGAGCGCACGGTAGGCGCGCGGGAACTCGTAGCTGGCGTAGGCATCGTCGACCTCGGCCTGGACCTGGGTCAGGCGGGCAACCATGAGCTTGTCGAGCGGCAGCAGATCGGCAAAGGCGACGCCGTCGGTCTCGGGCTCAAACTGGCCCTCGAGCTCGGAAAGCAGGAAGCGCAGCGTGTTACGGAAACGACGGTAGGCATCGGACGTACGGGCGAGAATCTCGTGGTCGATGGAGACGTCGGAGCTGGTATCGACCGAGGCGACCCACAGGCGGATGATGTCAGCGCCCATCTCGTCGCAGACCTTGTTGGGGTCGATGACGTTGCCGAGCGACTTGGACATCTTGCGGCCCTGACCGTCGAGCGTGAAGCCCTGCGAGACGACCGCCTTGTACGGAGCGTGGCCGTTGGCACCCACCGAGGTGAGCAACGAGCTCTGGAACCAACCGCGGTGCTGGTCGGAGCCCTCGAGATACACGTCCGCCGGATACTCCAGCTCGGGACGGTACTCGCAGACGGCCTTCCAGGAGACGCCGGAATCCCACCACACGTCGAGGATGTCCTTATCGGCCTTGAGGTGATGGCCGCCGCACTTGGGGCAGACGCAGGCCTCGCCCAGGTAGCTCTCGGGAGCGTCGGTGAACCAGGCGTCGGAGCCCTTCTCGTGGAAGAGCTTGATGACGGCGTCGAGCGTGGCGTCGTTCATGACCTTCTCGCCGCAGTCGGCGCAAGTGTAGCTGGGGATAGGCACGCCCCAGTTGCGCTGACGGCTGATGCACCAGTCGGGACGCTGCTCGACCATGGCGCCGATGCGGTTGGCGGCGTGAGCCGGATACCACTTGACGTTCTCGCGGACCTCTTTGCCAGCCTGCTCGCGCAAACCAGTCTTGTCCATCGAGACAAACCACTGGTCAGTAGCACGGAAGAGCACCGGGTGCTTGCAGCGCCAGCAGTGCGGATAGCTGTGCGTGATCTTCTTCTCGAGAACCAGGGTGCCGCGCTCGCGCAGGAACTCGATGATGTGCGGGTTGGCCTCATCGGTATCCATACCGCTGAAGGGGCCACCGGTACCAAACTCCTCGCCGGTGTAGAACTTGCCGTCGTCATCGACCGGCATGCAGATGTCGGTGATGCCCTCCTTGAGGCAGGCAAAGTAGTCGTCGACGCCGTGGCCGGGCGAGTTGTGGACGATACCGGTACCGTCATCGACACCGACGTAATCGGCCAGCAGCGCCACGCCCTCGACACCGTCAAAGATCGGCTGCTTGTAGTGGATGTGATGGAAGGTCTCGGCGGGAACCACGTAGGGCTTGCCGTCGACCATGACCGGGGTGTACTCCCAGCCAAACTCCTCGCAGCACTTGGGAGCCAGGTCCTCGAGCATGACCTCGGCACGACCTTCGTGCTCAACGGCGACATAGGCAGCACCGGGCTTAAGGGAAACGGCCTGGTCGGAGGGGATGGTCCACGGCGTGGTCGTCCAGATGATAAAGTCGACCGGGCCGTCGAAGTTCTCGAGGCCGGCGGGCTTGGAGGTCATCTCAAAGCGCACAAAGATGGACGGGCTCGTCTCGTCGGAGTACTCGATCTCTGCCT
>CAJKEF010000121.1 GCA_905198825.1 uncultured Collinsella sp.
TGGCGGATGAGTTTGTCGACGTCGGCGGCGGTGGCGTGGTCGGCGTTGACGATGAAGCCGCAGTGCTTCTCGCTCACCTGGGCGCCGCCGACGGCGTGGCCGCGCAGGCCGGCGTCCATGATGAGCTTGCCGGCAAAGTGGCCCTCGGGGCGCTTGAAGGTGGAGCCGGCGCTCGGCATGTCGAGCGGCTGCTTGTCTTCGCGGCGCTGGCGGTAGTCGTCCATGTCGGCCTTGATCATCGCGGCGTTGCCCGGGTCGAGATTGAAGGTGGCCGAAAGCACGGTAAAGCCGTCGTCGGCGATGCGGCTCTTGCGATAGCCTAGGTTGAGCTCATCGACATCGAACTCGATGATGTTGCCGCTGCCGCGGGTGCCGTCGTCGAGCTGGCGAGCGGGTTTGTAGACACGCACGGACTCCAGCACATCGGCCATGCAGGCGCCGTAAGCTCCGGCGTTCATGTAGCAGGCGCCGCCGACCGAACCGGGAATGCCCGATATGGGCTCCATGCCGGTGAGGCCGGCCTCGTCTGACGCAGCGGCGACGTCGGAAAGCAAGGCGCCGGCTGCCGCCGTGACGTGCGTGCCGTCGACCGTAATGTCGGAGAGTCCCTCGCCCAGCGCCACGACGACGCCACGGATGCCCTTGTCGCCGACGAGCAGGTCGGAGCCGTTGCCCACGATGGTGAGGGGCAGATCGCAGCGATAGCAGGTATCGAGCGTGGCGACGAGGCCCTGCTCGGTATCGGGCGTGACAAAGACGTCGGCCGGGCCGCCGATCTTAAACGTGGTGTGCTCGCGCATGGGCTCGCTCATCAGCACGTTGTCCTCGCCGGCAACGCCAGCAAGCGCGCACAGCAGGTCCTCGTTAAAAAAGTCGTTCTCGTGCATACGAATATCCGCCTTTTGGTGGTCGTTGTCATCAATCGATTGCAATATACCCCACCTGGACGGATTTGGTGCGCTGACGGCGATAAAACAGCCGTCCACCGGATTGGTAAAGTGTTTATCACCGAGGTAGAGGGGCGGTCGCTATACTTTCAAGAGATTGCGCGTAAACCCGGAAGGAGCGAGATGGCCAACAAAGTCACCCTCAAGCAGATCGCCCAGGAGGTGGGGCTTTCCCCCTCGTCGGTCTCGCTTGTTCTCAATAACCGGCCCTGTCGCATCTCGGAAGAAAACCGCAAGCTCATCAAGGAGGTCGCGGCGCGCAACCACTATGTTCCTAACCAGATTGCTCGTAGCCTGGTCATGCGCGAGTCGCGTACGCTGGGCCTTATCGTTCCCAATATCGAGAGCCGATTTTTTGCCTCGCTCGCCGGCAGCTTGGAAAAGCGCTGCCGCGAGGACGGCTACGCGCTCTTTATTACCAGCTCGGGCGGAAGCGCCGACGATGATCTTGAGCTGCTGCGCCAGCTGGTGACGCGCGGCGTCGACGGCGTCTTTCTGGTGGTGGGTGACGAGTTCTCCGACGATCGCGCCCTGCGCGAGGAAGTGAGTCATCTGCCTATCCCTGCCGTGATGGTCGACCGTGCTATTGAGGGCCTCGAGTGTGACAAGGTGATGTTCGACCACGAGATGGGTGGCTACATGGCCACGCGGTATCTGATTGAGCAGGGTCATCGCCGCATCGCCTGTCTGGTTAACGCGCGTCGCTCTAATACGGGCCGCAAGCGACTCGCCGGTTACGAGCGTGCGCTGCGCGAGGTGGGACTGCCCATCGACGCGCGCCTGGAGTTTGAGAGCGAGTACTACATCCCGAGCGCCTACGAGGCCTCGGAGGCCGTGCTTGCAACCGATGCCACCGCCGTGTTTGCAAGCTCGGACAACATTGCCCTCGGTCTGCTCAAGCGCTTGCACGAGATGGGGAAGAGCATCCCAGGCGATATCTCAGTCGTAAGCTATGACAACTCGGCGGCCGACGTTCTCTTTGAGCCGGCGCTGACCGCGATTGAGCAGGATCCTGGTGTCCTTGCGGAGCATGCTTTTGCCTGCATGTCCAAGCGTCTTGCCGGTAGGGGCGGTAAGCGTGCCGAAGAGGTCGTTCTGGAGCCGGCGCTTATTGTTAAGGACAGCGTGCTTGACCTTGCCGAATATAGCTAAGCGCACTTTTTTGTTTGCATAGTTTGCATGCGGAGTGTCAGCTATTTGCCGGCAGGCACCCCGGCCCTCGTCCGTGAACTCTTCCGCTGGGCGAGCTATAGACGCCGCGCGCCGATGCGATAAAGCAGTGGCTTGAAATTGGTGCTATATTCAGCATGAGTTGTTTAATGTTAGTACGGGAGGCTGATATGGGGCTGTTCAAGAAGAAAAACCCGCAGGATGCCTTTGATCCCGATGTGTTTACCATCACGGATACGATTTTGGACCCACCGCGGTTTACGTTTTTGCCGGCTATCTACCAGGATGCCACGCGCCGCAAGTGGGCCGTGCATCAGCGCGGCGGCGAGCCGAAGATTTTTGACTATGCGGATGTGCTGCAGTGCGAGATTGTCGAGACCGGAAATCCCGAGGATGTGCCGGAGCTTAGCAATCGCGAACTAGCTCAGCAGATTTTGATTAATCCAGCTCAGGCTACCAAAAACAATGCTGCCAAGCGTAATATGTGCCTTGGTATGGGTGTCATCGTTGCCGTGCAAACCGGCGAGGATGAGATTTCGAAGCTTGAGATTCCGGTGACCGCGGGCGAAGTCAAGCGAGACTCCGGCCTATATCGGTCGTATCGGAACGTTGCGGAGCAGATCAAAGAAGCCTTCGACGCCATGGGGCGTCCGGAGCAATGATGCCTGCAGCATCAAGCGGTTGAGGAGCCGTGCCCATGCCGAGTGAACCATATGCGATTCCGCCCAAAGATTGCGCCTTTGAGGGCATTCTTTGGTATATCAATCATTATGACCTGCAGGGTGGCGACCGGCTGCCCGCCGAGCGTGTGCTCTGTGAAGAGCTGGGCGTGTCGCGCACGGCGTTGCGTGCTGCGATCACGCGCCTTATTTCGTGCGGAACTTTGGAAAGCCGCCGCGGTTCGGGCACCTATGTGTGTCCTCCCAAACCGCTGAACATCTTTCAGGAAACATGGAACTATACGCAGGCGGTGGAGAGGGTTGGCTCAAAGTCGACCGCACGCCTGGTTTGGTCCAAGGTCGTGTACGCCGATATCGATCTGGCCCAAAAGGCCCAGATCGACCTGGGCATGCCGCTTTTCTGCATTCGACGTGTGCGCGTGGTTAATGGTTCCCCGGCGTCGATTGAGACGGCCCACGTCAATCTGTCTTTGTGCCCCTCGCTTCCCGATCACGATTTTGAGCAGGAAAGCCTCTACGACGTTTTGCTCAAAGAAGGGAATGTCCATGTGACGCACGGCAAGGAGCATATTTCCATCAGCCGTCTGAACGCCGACGAGGCCAAGTTGCTGGGTGCTCAGGAGGGCACGCCGGTGTTTTACAAGGCTTCGCACGAGCGTGACGAGAACGATGGCTTTGTCGAGTATTGCAAGTCCGTGATTCTGCCGACCAAGTATCGTTTTGCCGATAACGGCGAGGCAGACGGCGTTGCGACGAAGGTAGGTGTCGAATGGCTGATGCAGTAGAAGACTTGCCGGTTTACAAACAAATTCGCCGCTGCATTGCGGAGCGAATCGAGCGCGGCGACTACCCGACGGGCTCGATGATTCCGTCCGAAAATGAGCTGGCCGAGGAGTTTGGCACGACGCGCCTGACAATCCGAAGTGCCATGGACGAGCTGGTCAAAAGTGGCCAGATTCGTCGCGTGCAGGGCAAGGGCGCCTTTGTGGGACACAAGTGGTTTGACGAGCACGAACGCAAGGGCGGCTTCCGTCAGTCGGTTCTGGCGTCGGGCGCGACGCCGTCGGTGCGCATTCTGGCGCGCTCCAAACGCTACGCCGGCCCGTATTACGCCGACCTGTTTGGCATCGCCGAGGACGATCTGCTTTACTCGGTGCGCCGTCTCAACTGCATTGATGGGGAGCCCGTGTCGATTGAGATGACGCTGATTCCGTGTCTGCTGTTTCCGGGCATCGAAGACGTGGACATTTCGGTCTTCAGTCTGTTCGAGACCTACGACATGTTGGGGCGCAAACCGGACAAGTCGATTGAGAAACTCGATATTGAAGCGCTGGGCGCACGCGATGCGAGTTTGCTCAATCTTGAGCCGGGCGATCTGGCGCTCGTACTGGAATGCCTGACCTATGACTCGAGTGGGCAGGCGATCGAGCATGCCAAGTCTTTTAACCGCGGTGATGCCGGCGGATATACCTACAACTATTAGCGTCTAGAGCATCCTCGTGCACGGCGTGGTGCTCATTTTTTACGGACATGTGTCGCATGACCGATGAGCGGCAAAAACTGACCGTCTACCGAGAGGGGAGGATGAAATCAAAAAATCGGTATTAAAAACGGCTAACCTGTAATCGTTCACTGGTATTAAGAACCTTTGAATTGTTGAGCTTGGGGCCAAGATGTCCACAAGGTTAAGCGGCGAGACGGGGCGGCAAGCCCGTCCATTCCGTGCGACAATTCAAACTGCTCGTGAAAGGAGCGGGAATGAAGGAGACCGAGAAGATCGAGATCATGCACTTCGACCAGGAGGGCTACCTCGAGGACGGCAGGAACGTCTACGAGGCCGGCAAGCGGATGACCGCCCTGGCCGACCGCGTGCACGAGGAGGGCTACGACGCCGTCTTCCTGATGGGCGTCGGCGGCACCTGGGACGAGTTCATGCAGCTCGAGTACCTCATGAACAAGTTCGGCGACCGCGACCTCGAGGTCTA
>CAJKEF010000122.1 GCA_905198825.1 uncultured Collinsella sp.
CAACTGGATGGGCGTTGATGATGGGGGCACAACATGGATTTTACGGTCGAGAATGCGGGCACCACGATTGCCTGTCGCGAATATGCCAGCCCGGATGTGTCGCCTGATGCGCCCGCTTTGGTATGCGTGCATGGCGCCTGCGTCGACGGCACATTTTTCGACGGCATCGCTTGTGAGCTCAGCCGCAACTACCGCGTAATTGCCTACGACCGCCGCGGCTGTGGTGGCAGCAGCGAAGCGGCAGACGGCAGCTATGATCTTGCCGCTCAGGCCGCCGACCTGCAGGCCGTGATCGAACACGTTGGCGCTCCGACAAATGTGCTTGCGCACAGCGCCGGTACGTTGGTGGCGCTGGAGCTTCTTCGCACCAAACCCCATCTCGTCGCCCGTGCGATTCTGCATGAGCCGGCTGTATCGGCCGAAGGCGTCGGCATGGGCGCAGCTCCGGTTTTGCTCGATATGATTGCGGCTGGAAAGGTTTCAAGGGCGCTCCGGCTTTTCTTGGGAGCTCTCGGCGACTTGGACCCCGAGGCTCCTGGGACGACCGAAGCGGAAGCCAAACATGCCCTGCGCAATGGTCGCTGCTTCATGGCCAATGAATACGGAACAAATATGACATATGCTCCCGACTGGGAGCGCGCCCGCGCGTCAAAGGCGGTGTCGGCCGTGTTTTTGGGCGAGCTTTCGGTCGGTACGCCCCGCGAGGCTGGTACGCGAGCGGCTGCCGAATATCTCGATTGCCCCCTCGTGACGATCCCGGGCGCGCATAACGGTCTGCGCGATCGCCCCGTTACGGCGGCAAACGCCGTTCGCGATGTCTTGGGGCGTTAGCTCGCTCGATGACCTGTGGGGAGGGGACTGTTAACGTTTCTTCATTGTTAACGAATGCGCCCATAACCGCGCGCTCGCGGCTCCATTACCGCCGTTTGCCAGGTCATAAAATGCAACGATAATCGCGCGTTTGCCTGCAGCTGTTAGATGTTACCCTTGTACCATTCGATATGCACCGTTGCCGTGTGTGACGATAGAAAGGGCCCCATATGCTCAATAATCACGAGGCAAATCTAACCGACGAGGAGGCTGCCGCTGAGGTCGCCCGCGTCGCGAAGACCTACCCCGTGGTGCGTTTGCTGTCGGCCGATCAGATTAAGAGCGAGCCTAACTGCCTACTCGCCGGCGATCGGTGTCCCTGTCTGCGTCAGTCAAGTCTTGAGGCCTTAGCAGGTTCCGATGATGTATCGGAGCAGCTACTCAATGATGGTACTGAGTACCGCGCCCGTCTGCGCCCTCTAAAGGTCGAGGGCGAGCCTCACGTCCTGCTGATGGTGCGTCCGATTGATGAGCAAGAGGCCGCAGAAGAGGACCTTGTCTACACCGACGTGCTGACGAGCGTGCATAATCGCCGGTATTACGAGGAAAAGCTCCGAAGCGCCCGCATGAATGCCGGCGTTGCGATGATCGACCTTGATGATTTTAGGGTCTTCAACGATACGTGTGGCCGTCATGCCGGCGACCTTGCGCTCGGTGCTGTGGCGACAGCCATGTGCAGCGGAATCCGTTCGACTGACGAGCTTGTGCGCTATGGCTGCGACAAGTTTGTGGTTGTCATGCCCAATATTCCCTCCGATGACTTCACCCGTCGCCTGCATCAGGTGTCCGATGCCGTTCGTTCCACGATTATTCCGGGCCATGAGTACGTGAGCTTGACGGCATGTGTTGGTGGCGTTCGCATTCATGGCGAGACGGTCGATGAGGGCGTTGGCCGCGCTGTCCAGTTACTGAGCCGCGCTAAGGCAAAAGCCGGTACGGTCGTGACCGATGCCGATTCCATCGAGGCCTTCCAAAGCGAAAAGCCTTTGGTGCTTATTATCGATGACTCCGAGATGAACCGAGCCATTCTCAACGAGATGCTCAAGGACGAGTATTGCATCCTCGAGGCCGATAACGGTCGTGCGGCGCTCGACATGGTCGACCGCTATGGCGATGAGTTGTCGCTCGTGCTGCTGGACATTGTCATGCCGGGCGTGAGCGGCTTTGAAGTGCTGGCCGATCTGTCGCGCCGATCGGGTATCGACAACCTGCCTGTCATCATGATTTCGAGCGAAGATTCCGATGATATGGTTCTGCGCGCGTACGAGCTAGGCGCCTCGGACTATATCAACCGCCCGTTTGACTCCCGTGTCGTGCGCCGCCGTGTAAGCAACACCATCCGCCTATACGCCAAACAGCGCCGCCTGACGAGCCTGCTGTCCCAGCAGTACAACGAGCGTGTCAAGAACAGTCGCATGCTCATCGACATCATGGCTGGCGTCATGGAGCTTCGCAATGGCGAGAGCGGCAGGCACGTTACGAACATCGAAAAGCTGACCGAGCTGCTGCTTGACTGTCTGGTCCAGCGTAGCGACAGTATCTCCCTCGACAATGAGGAACGCTCCACGATTGCCCTGGCTTCGGCGCTGCACGATATCGGCAAGATGGCGATTGACGATGCGATTCTCAACAAGCCCGGACGCCTTACGCCCGAGGAGTTCGAGATTATGAAGACGCATACCACGATCGGCGCCGACATGTTGCTTGAGCTGGGCCGCCATCATGTCGGCAATGCGCTTATGGAATATGCGTACCAGATTGCGCGTTGGCATCACGAGCGCTGGGACGGCAAGGGCTATCCCGATGGCCTTAAGGGCGACGAAATTCCCATTGCCGCACAGGTGGTTTCGGTGGCCGACGTGTACGATGCTCTGACGAGCGTGCGCGTGTACAAGGACGCTATCCCGCACAAGGAGGCGATCCAGATGATCCTGGACGGTAAGTGCGGCACCTTTAACCCGCTGCTGCTCGATTGTCTGCTTGAGGTGCAAGACCAAATTGCCGAGACGTTGGCACGCCCCGCTGACGTCGTCGCGTTTCCCACGATTTAGTTTGACCAAAGGAGTTTTAATCCATGATTTCCATGCGTGAGGCGTATGAGAAGATCGGCGCTAATTATGATGACGCGTGCGCTCGGCTGATGGGCGAGGAAATGCTCGCCCACTTTGCCCTCAAGTTTTTGGATGACGAGAGCATGGACAAGCTGGAGGCCGCCATGGCGGCAGGAGACGCCGAAGGTGCGTTTATGGCAGCGCACACGCTCAAGGGCGTGAGCCAGAACCTGGGATTCGATAATCTGTACGAGCCGGCGGTCGTGGTAACCGAAGCACTGCGTGGTGTCGATGCCGTTGACGGCGCTCGCGAGGGGATGCATGCGCTGCAGCAGCAATATGCGGCTACGATGTCGGCCCTGCGCGAGACGGCCGAATAAGGGCTTGCGAGCCTTGATGACTATGAGAGTGGATAATCTCCCGTTTTAGGCCCGGTGGTGGCCTCGAAGTGGGAGATTATCCACTCTCGTTCGATACGTGTCCAAAAATCCACTCTCACCCCTTCTGATTAGTGAATGGGCTATGCGCACTGGCGGGGCTTTCCGCATGCAATCAATATCGTTGTTCGATAAACTGTTCGAATAACGATAGAGTCGATGAGGGTGAGTGTATGTCTAACAGCGTTCAGCGTATGGCCAAAGCGGGCGAAAATATCAGGAAGCTTGGCTTTTGCATGGCAGCCGTTTTTGCAGGGATGCTCGTCGCTTTTGCCGCGTTGGTTGTTTACGTGATCTGGTATGCGGTTGCAAACGTTGCTTCTGTCGATTCTTTCGGCGTCGTGACGCTTCTCGATGGCGGGTGCATCGTTATCCCAAGCGGACTGTGCCTGGCACTCGTCGTGGGTATTTCGCTTGTCGTTCTGTGTGGGATCAGCCGTAACATCTCGCGAGGCGTCTCGCCCTTTACCAAGACGCATGTGCGGCTTATCCGTGTTCTTGCGCTTGCCTTTGCTGTTAACGCCGCGGTTTCGCTTATTGGTGCCTACGGATTGGTCAATCTTACCATTGGTGGGCTGGAGCTTTACGTCGTGCCTCATTCCTTCGTTATTGAGATTTGCCAAGGCGTTGCCTTTGATGCGGGGTCGCTTATCGGCGCGGCTGTCTGTCTGTGTATCTCGGTGATCTGGAGTTATGCCTCGCTGCTCCAAGAGCAGTCTGACGAGCTTGTGTAGGAGGAAGCATGAGCTATCTCATCATCGAGCTTGAGACGCAGCTGCTTAAGACCGGAAAGACCAGTGCTGATCTGATTCGTGCCACGGGGCATACTCCGGCTAATATTTCTAAGCTAAGAAACGGAAAAATTAAAGCTATTCGCCTTAAGACGCTTCTCGATATTTGCGATGAACTTGACTGTCAACCGGGAGATATTATTCGGCGGGTGAGTGAGAAAGAGCTTGAGGAGCTTATTGTTGAGCGTGCAAAAAATGTCGTGAGACAGATGCGGAATGGTGGAGGCAATGAGGCGTCGCTTCCGACATCAGTCTTTGCTGTAGATTTGAGCGACGAGTAGCATATAGCGAGCAGCTAAAACGAGATATTGGTGTGATGGGGCCCGTGTCTAGCGCGGGCCCCATCTCTTTAAATTATCTTGACAAATATAAGTTATCGATAAACAATAACACAAAGTAAAAGCGATAATAGAAAGGAGGAACGATATGAGCTGGATTGTCAAACCGAGTTATGTGGACCCCGGTGGTGGGTGCAACGGTTACTGCAAGACATTCTGTGGAGCACGCACTTGCGTCAATAACTGCAGCAAAAACTTCTGTTTAGTTAATCTCTAGCAGTTGCGGCTGCTGCCAGGCGACAGTCTGGCAGCAGCGGTTTTTCTATCAAGCAGAA
>CAJKEF010000123.1 GCA_905198825.1 uncultured Collinsella sp.
GCGGCATGATGATCGCCTACGATGCCGAGCATCTGCGCGATTACATGGCCGAGGCTGCGCGCATTAGCCCCGACTACCCGGTGTACCTCGATCGCTTCCTGGAGGGTGCAATCGAGTCCGACGTCGACGCCCTGTGCGACGGCGAGGAGGTCTACATCGGCGGCATCCTGGAGCATATCGAGGAGGCCGGTATCCACTCCGGTGACTCTGCGACCTGCATTCCGCCGTTCAGCTTTAGCGAGAGCCTGCAGGCGAAGCTTCGCGAGACCACGCGCCGCATCGCGATGGCGCTGGGAGTCCGCGGTCTGGTCAACGTGCAGTATGCCATCAAGGGCGAGACTGTTTACGTGATCGAGGCCAACCCGCGTGCCAGCCGTACCGTGCCGTTCATCTCCAAGGCCACCGGCGTGCCGCTGGCCAAGTGCGCAGCGCGTATCATGGCGGGCGATTCCATCGCGAGCTTGGGCCTGCCGAGCGACGAGCGTCAGCTGGACTGGTTCTGCATGAAGGAAGCCGTTATGCCCTGGGGCCGTTTCCCGGGCGCCGACGTTATCCTGGGGCCCGAGATGAAGTCGACGGGCGAGGTCATGGGTATCGCCAAGAGCTATCCCGAGGCATACGCCAAGACGCAGCTGGCGATTGACTACAAGCTGCCCGACCCGAGTTGCGGTAAGGTGTTCATCAGCGTGTGCGATCGTGATAAGCGCCATATCCTTTCGGTCGCCCGCATCCTGCGCTACTTGGGCTTTGACATCTGCTCTACCGAGGGTACGGCGCGCGTGCTGCGCGGAGGCAACGTGACGTGTGAGGTCGTGGAAAAGATCAGCGGCCCGCACGACGGCGAGCGTCCCAACATCGGCGACCTCATCGCCGATGGCAAGATTGCGGTGATCATTAATACGCCATACGGCCCGGGCTCGCGTGGCGACGGTTATCTGCTGCGCACCGAGGCCGTGCGCCGCGGCGTGACCTGCGTGACCGCGATGTCTGCCGCCAACACGTACGTGAGTGCCATCGAGGCCGTGCGCGAGGACCAGCAGGGTCACGGCAGCGCCAACGACATGGGCATGGACGTCATCGCCCTGCAGGACCTGCCACAGCACACGGTGTAGGTCGAGCTGTCCGGCCGGGGCGGGAGGGGCCGAGATTTCCCCCTTTCGCTCCGGCTGCAAGCAGAGTCGCTCAGGAGGAAACTCGGCCCCTCTCGCCCCGACGCACTGTGTCTAGACGGATTGCACCTCCTGTTTTTAGAGATAAATACCATTTAGCGGTGATATTCAACCGTTCAAGATATTATGTAATGGCATATTACGTCATATGACGTAATATGCCATTAGCAGTCAAGGATGATTGTCTGTGTTCAAGTCGAGAAAGGGGCAAAATGATTAAACTGTGTCGCGTCGATAGCCGGTTAGTGCATGGGCAGACCGTGTTCTCTTGGTATCCAACGCTTGAAGCAAACGCTATTCTTGTGGTTTCAGATGAGTACGCCGCAAGCAAAGAGCGAATTCAAGCACTGCGAATTGCAAAACCCGCTGATGCCAAATTGGTTGTCAAAAGTGTAGAAGATTCCATCGTGGCCCTTAACGGAAGCGCGGTGGATAAATACGAGCTAATTGTTGTTGCGGGAAATGTACATGACGCCTGTGAAGTTGCGCGTGCGTGTCCAAAAATAACGTCTGTGAATTTAGGCGGCGCTCGACCGTTGGGGGATAGCGTAAAGGAGCTTGGCCCTGCTGTGCGCCTTTCCCAATCCGATATTAATGAAATTAAGAAAGCCATGGCTGATGGAATCGAGTTCGAGGTAAGGCAGGTTGCTAGCGAGAAAAAACGCATCGTAACAAGTTTTGATTTGTAGGAAGAGGGAGAAATATGCTGCTTCAGGCTTTTCTGGTTGGTCTTGCCGCTGCGATAGGTCAATCGGATTATTTACTCGGTACTGCGATGGTCGAGCGGCCGATTGTCCTCGGAGCGATCGTCGGTATTTTTTTGGGTGATATTCCGACTGGCGTTATTGTTGGTTTCCAGCTCGAACTCGCGTTTATGGGGGTCTGGCAGGTTGGTGCTGCCGTGCCGCCCAACGTAATTGTTGGTTCAGTTTTGGGAACAGCCTTTGCGATTACTATGGGTGCGGGTCCCGAGACCGCTCTGACTATTGCTATGCCCACTGCGGTGCTTGCCGGCATGTTTGACAGCCTTATGTATAGCGTTGTTACGCCTCCTATGGCTGTCTGGGCTGATCGTGGTGCCGAAAAAGACGACCCCAAAACGATTGCAGCCGCTATGTGGACCAATGGAATTCTCTACATCATTGCGCTTGGCTTGATTTGCGGCGTGGCTTTTTACGTTGGAAATGATGCTGTTCAGGCACTGATTGACGCCATTCCTGATTGGCTTACGAATGGGCTTACGATCGCAACGGGTATTCTGCCCGCGCTTGGATTTGCGCAGCTTATGTCAATCCTGTCCACCAAGGAGCTGAGCTTCCTATTCTTTGGAGGCTTCTTGCTGAGTGCCTATCTAAACATTCCGACGATCGGTATCGTGGCGTTTTCGCTGATCCTGATTGGGATTTTCAATATGGCTCACATTTTTATGCCTGCCAGTGCGGCGGTCGCTAAGGAGGTTGACGATGACAACGAATTCTAATGATGTTCTTGAGCTCTCGCCGGAGTCAAATAAATCGACCGATAAGAGAATAACCAAGAAAGACTTAAAGGCGTTATTTTGGCGCAGCTTTCCACTCAACATCATGTGGAGCTTTGACCGACAAATGAACGTTGGTTTCTGCTACGACATGATTCCGGTAATCAAGCGGTTATACGATAAGCCTGAAGACCGGATCGAGGCATATAAGCGTCATCTTGAGTTCTACAATATTCAAGTTACGTTTAATCCTCTGGTCGCCGGCATTGTGGCCTCCATGGAGGAGGAGAACGCCAACAATCAGGACTTTGACACCGCCTCAATTAACGCCATGAAAGCATCGCTTATGGCTCCGCTTTCCGGTATTGGAGATTCACTGATTGCCAGTACGCTTCGCATGATTGCGACGGGCGTTGTGACAGGACTTTGCCTTTCGGGCAGTCTGCTCGGCCCAATCCTGTTCCTGCTTCTTTATAATGTCCCAACGATCCTGATCCGCTGGTTTGGGCTTCAGTATGGTTATTCGCTTGGCAGTGGCATGATTTCGAAGCTGAACGATTCTGATGTAATGCACAAAGTTACGTCCGGCCTGGCGATTGTGGGACTAATGGTAGTTGGTGGAATGGTGGCGACCACCGTTGCAGTTACCACTCCGCTCGCTCTTAACTTCGGCGACACCGCGTTTAAGTTGCAGGAAACGCTCGATGGGATATTCCCGGCTCTTTTGCCGCTCTGCGCGTTCGGGATCATGTGTCTTTGCAATAAGAAACAGGTCAAAATTATTTGGCAGATTGTGGGCATTCTCGCTGCGGGTATTGTGCTCGGCGTCCTGGGGATTTTGGGCTAGAGAAGGCGTCCATCTTTTGAGATGCTGAACTCGAAGGACGATGCGTCTGCTCGCCAAACGGTTTTCGAATAGTGGAGCGGCATTTCATTGCAGGCATATGTGACGTGCTCGACAACGCTCACGGGGGCTCCAACGATATAACCGAGAAGGTTTGCTTCTTGGAGCCCCGCTATTCCTGCGGTGATTTTGAGTTTCTCAATACCGGTTGCGATGCTGTAATGGTTGGCGATCAGGTCGAAAAGACTGGCATTGTCTGTGAGAAGCTCCAGTAGTCCGGGTAGAGTGCCCTGCGTTGCATAAATGGTGTCGATGGCGCAGGGGGCATTTTCGATATAAACCAAGCGCGCAACTCGTTGCACTACGGTTCCGTTGTCAATTTTGAGCTCCCGTGCAATGTGGGCATCAGCCTTGATCAAGCCTGTTTCCAAGATGGACTTGGTTGTTTTATCGCCGTATTGGGGGTGGGAGCTCAAATTGAAAATGGTGCTTGTTCCTCGTTTCAGGGTGAGCTTCGATGGGTTTACGAATGTCCCCTTGCCTCGCAGGCGGTAGAGCAAGTTTTGGTCAATGAGATTCTGTACGGCGCGTCTTACGGTGATCCTGCTTACTTTGTATTGCTTGCAAAGCTCGGTTTCGGTGGGAATCTGACTGCCGCCGGGGAGTTCGCCAGAAACTATTTTCTTGAGGATATCGTTTTCAACGGTCTGATAGAGAAGCTCTGGCTGAGTGAGCTCGTCTTTTGCTGCAGGCATGGTGGACCCCTTGGTCTTCAGTTTCTTTAGTACATAGATATACGACAACTGAGGACATCATAAGCCGTTATCTCAAAAGTTATGGAAATATCGATTTGGCGTTATCGCCGAGAGGGGATTTAAGATGGGCAGACAATACGACGAGGCGTTGATTGGCGCCATCTCCGGTCGCTCGTTTATAACCGAGAAGAGGGGACTCGAGGTTCAAATTCGTCCGGTTCCTGATGATGAAAGAGAGCATGTGCTTGACCCACGAATTCTCGAGGTATCCCGCAAGAAGATGCGGAATGTTAGCATGTCTCCGAGCTGGACGAGCCTTATTGGAATGCGTCATCGCCCGGATAAGCCGACATACCGCCTACTCGATGGTGAGGTTCAGCGCGATGAGGTCCTCATGGAGGCAGCCGATCGCTATATAGATTTATTCGTCTGGACGCCACCAAATCATAAGGAGGCAAGTCCAGCGCTAGTTTACCTGCATGGCGGCGCGTGTATGGCGGGGAATGTTCT